>JBIPMR010000125.1:0-7809 GCA_044369025.1 Luteolibacter sp. | reverse complement strand
AACATCGTGGCCAGCTTGCGGGCGTTGCGGATCGGCAGGATGGGATCGCTCAGGCCGCTGGCGAGGAAGATTTGGCTGCCGGTTAGGTCGGGGGATTTTTCCGGGGTGAGCGGAACCATCGCCCGCAGCAGCACGGCGCGGTGGAGCACGCCCGGGCGGAGTAACAGAATGCTCGCGGCGATGTTCGCGCCATTGGAGTAACCCACTGCCGTCACCGCGTTCGGGGAGAAACCGTAGTGATCCGCTGCGGCAACGACGAAGTCCGCCAGTTCGTGGGTGCGCTGGATGAGGTCTGCTTCGTCGAAGACTCCCTCGGCAAGGCGGCGGAAAAAGCGTGGCATGCCGTTTTCCGAAATCTTGCCGCGCGGGCTGAGCAGGTTGGCTGCCGGTGCGAGCGATTTGCCGAGATCGAGCAGGTCGTTTTCATCGCCGCCGGTGCCGTGCAGCAGCAGCAGGGTGGGGGCGGTGGCGACCTTTCCGCCAGCGGCGGGGACGAAGTGGTGGATGAAATCGTTCATGACCGGGTGGATGGCTGATAGATGAGTGGCTTGATGCCGGCTTCGATTTGCGCGCGGCGGGGTTCGAGGAACGGGGGCAGCGCGAGTTTTTCGCCGAGGTGTTCGGGATCTTCGCCATCGGCGGCGAAACCCGGGCCATCGGTGGCGATTTCAAACAGGATGCCGCCGGGGATGCGGAAGTAGAGCGACTTGAAATAATGGCGCTCCACTTCGCCGGAAGTCGGGCAGCCGCGGGATTCCAAATGCCGCTGCCAGGTGAGCAGTTCCTGCTGATCCCTGACCCGCCAAGCGACGTGGTGCACGCCGCCCGCGCCTTCCTCACCGTGGCGGGTCGAGCCTAGCAGGCGAAGCCGTGCGCCCGTGCCGCCGGGGCCGGTTTCGAACAGCGCGCCGTCATTTTGAGGGTTCGTGAAGCCCATCACCTCGGTGAGGAAACGTGCGGTTAGATCCGCATCCGCCACGCAGAGCGTCACGGAGCCGAGGCCGACAATCGCGGCGCTGGGCGGAACCGGGCTGCCGTGCCAGGGATGGACCGGCGTGGTGGATTCCGCATCGGCGATGAGTCGCAGGTGGTGTCCCTCGGGATCCTGGAAGGCGAGGGTGGGACGATCTGAAACCGTTTCGATCGCGCCATGGCGGACGTTTTGGTTGGTGAACCATTTCACCCATGCCGCGAGGGATGCCTCACCGCCGAGCACGCGCAGGCCGGTTTCAGTCACCGTGCCGGCACCGATCCGGGCGGGAGGGATTTGTGACCAGTCGAAGAAGGTCAGGTCGCTGCCCGGGCTGCCGACCGCGTCGGCGTAGAAAAGGTGATAGGCGGATAGGTCGTCCTGATTGACCGACTTCTTCACCAACCGCATGCCGAGGGTGCGGGTGTGGAAATCGAGGTTCGCCTGCGCATGGGCGGTGATGGCGGTGACGTGGTGGAGGCCGTGGAGAACCGGTCGGTTTGCGTTCATGACGAGAGGATATACGACGCCCGCCGCATTGGGAAATGCCGGTTTGTTTTCCTCAGGATGCCTCACTCGCTGAGGAAACTGTGGCGGATGGCGTGTTGCATGCCGAGGTCGAGCAGGGTGCTGGCGTCTGCGCCGAGCTCCGCGCCGACGATCTCGTATTCGCGCTTGAGGTTGGTGTGGATGAGATAGGGATTGTCGGTGTTGATGCAGTAGGGGATCTGTTGCTCTGCCAGATCGCGGACCAGGCGGGCGATCGACTGGATGTCAGGGATGACGCGGGTGACGAGGTTGACGGTGGGGCAGAGTTCCAGGCAGATGGCCTGCTCCCGCAGCAGGGTGGTCAGCGCGTCCTTGGTTTTTCCGGTGGCGTTGCGCAACTCGATGCCGTGGCCGAGGCGGTCCGGGTGGATGGCTTCGAGCACCTTGAGCATGCCGGCCGGGCCGCTGCCCTCGCTCTCGCCGATGTGATAGGTGATTTTCAATCCGGCGTCGCGGGCTTTTTCCATCATCGCGGCGACTTCGCTCATCCACGGCTTGCTGAGTTCGAGCGAGCGGGATTCCGGCCCGGCCATGTCGATGCCGACCACGCCGTTCGCGCCGTTGAGCGAGCCGCGGCTGCGCCATTTGATCGCGGCGTCGATGATCTGCCAGTTGGATTCCAGCGAAAGATCGCGGCCCAGGGACAGGATGATGCCGGTGGCGACGCCGTAATGCAGCGACGCGCGTTCGAGGCCCTGCATCACGGCGAGAATGATGGCGTCCATGGTGTGGAGCCCGTGGCGGACGCGTTTGTGCGGGTTGAAACGCAGCTCCAGTTTTTTCACCTGCGCCCTGCGGTAGGCCTTGGCCACCACCTGATAGGCGGAAACGCTCGCGGCGGAGGGCGAGGACTGGATTTCCTCGGTCACTTGGAAATAGCGCCCGAGGAAATCGTCGAGCGACTTCACCTCGTCGGGTCTTGCGGTGAGGGAGTCATGAAACGAGGTGAAATCCACGTATTCCGTCCGCAGGCCGTTGTCGCAGAGAATTTCCCAAAGAACGGAGGAAGGAACCGCTCCTCCCAAGTGGATGTGGAGGTCATGCATGCGCCATGCAAGCGGATGGGGGATCGGATTGCAATCCGGAGTTGTCGGCTGCGCCGCTGGGAAATTCGGCATCCATCGTGCTAGTCCGTGTCGCCTGGGAACGACGGCTTGTTTCCATTTGCTGGATCTATCTAAATCAACCCATGAGCCATTTCCTGAATCCGCAGCGCACCATCGAAGAACTCAAACAGCTCCGCGCCCTCACCGGCGATGCCGCTGGCGCCCAGCGGGTGGCGTTTACCGAAACCTGGTCCGTGGCGCGCGCCTGGTTCCGCAGGCTGCTGGCGGATCTGCCGGTGGAAGTCCACACCGACGAGGCGGGGAATGTGTGGACCACGCTTCCCGGCGAATCCGCGCGGGCGTTGATCATCGGCGGTCACATCGACTCGGTGCCTAACGGCGGTTGGCTCGACGGCTGTCTCAATCTTCTGGCGGGGGTGGAGATCCTGCGCCGCCTCAATGCGATGTATGACGGCAGGCCGCCGGTCACGGTGCGCGTCGTCGATTGGGCGGATGAGGAGGGCGCGCGTTTTGGCAAAAGCCTGTTTGGTTCGTCCGCCTGTGCGGGAAACCTGGATATGGATGAAGCGCGCCATCTAGCAGACCGTGGCGGGATTTTGCTGCCGGATGCCCTGGCGGCCTGCGGGATTGATTTCGAACGGGTGAAGGAAAGCCACCGGGAGCTGGCCAACGCCGCCGCCTACATCGAACTCCACATCGAGCAAGGCCCGGTGTTGCTGGATCTGGATCTTCCGCTCGGCGCGGTGCTGGGGACCTTCGGGGTTGAGCGGCATGCCGTCACCTTTCACGGCCAAGCGGCGCATTCCGGCAGCACGCCGATGAATCGCCGTCGCGATGCTTTCCTTGCTGCCGCGAAAATGAGCCCCGAGATCTATCAAATCGCCGCGCGCAGCGGTCAGGGAGTCTGCACCATCGGCTCGTGCACCACCAAACCCGGCATCGTCACCAGCGTCGTCGAGGAATGCCGGATCACCCTGGATCAACGCCATCTCGACGCCCAAGCCCTTGCCGTGATGCTGGATGAGGCCCGCGAAGCCAGCGCACGCTTCGCCGCCGAGGGCAACGTCCGCGTCACCTGGGAGCGGCTCTGGCAGATCGCTCCACAGCCTTTCAATGATCAACTCGTCGACCTGTGCGATGAAGCGATCCGTGAAACCTGCGGTGTTTCCCACCGGCTGCCGTCCGGCCCGCTGCATGATGCGGCGGAAGTCGCCGCCGCCGGCGTTCCGAGCGTGATGATGTTCACCCAGAGCCTGCACGGCATCAGTCACAACAAGATCGAGGATACCCTGGAAGAACATCTCGTCGATGCGGTGGTCGCCTTCGACAAGCTGGCTCAAAAAGCCATGGCCTGGATCGGTTCGCGGTCCTAACCGTAAATAAACCACTCTGCCTTCAATCTCCGCAGTGGCCCCTGGCTTGGGCAATGATCAGCCGCCCTTCAGGACCTCCGCTGGGTCATCATGAATTCGTTGCCTTCGGGATCCACGCACATCGCGAGGTGGAGCGGATCCTCGGGGGTGTCGCTGGGTTCGCGGGTCAGCGCGCCGCCGCATTCGACGAGGCGGGTGATGCCTTCGCGCAGGTCGTCGAGCTGGAAGGAGAGCCCGGTCCAGGTGCGTTTGCCCTCGCCGCCGCCGTGGATGCCGAGGGTGGCGCCGGCGATCACGATTTCACTCCAGACCTCGGACTCGAAACTGATTTTTCCGCCGAAGAGCTCCTGATAGAATTTGAGGCAACGCTGCCAGTCGGCGGCCCACAGCACATATTTGACTTTTTCAACCTGCATGCGGCGACGGTGGTGCAGCGCGCGCCCGAGCGCAAGGCGCTGGTTAGGATTTCACCCGACAAACATGCCGACGATCGCGGCGCTGGTCAGGTTCGCGAAGGTCGCCGCCGCGACCGCCTTCAGGCCAAGCCGCGCGATCTCGCTGCGGCGGGTGGGGGCCATGCTGCCGAGCCCGCCTAACAGGATTGCGATCGATGATAGATTGGCGAATCCGCACAAGGCCACGGCGCACACCGCCTGCGCGCGCGGTCCCATGGCGTCCTTCCATTGCGCGTACTGGCCATAAGCGACGAATTCATTGAGCACCAGTTTCTGACCGATCAAACTGCCGCCTTGGGTGGCATCCACCCATGGCACGCCGATCATCCAGGCCACCGGGGCGAAGATCCACCCGAGGATCTGCTGCAAGCTGAGTCCGCTCTGGCCGAACCATCCGCCGATTCCGCCGAGCATCAGGTTGAGCAAGGCGATCAATCCGATGAAGGCGAGCAGCATGGCACCCACGTTGAGCGCGAGTTTCAAACCGGTGGATGCGCCGAGCGCCGCCGCATCCAGCACGTTGGCCGGTTTGTCGTCGCCTTCGGCGAATTCCAGCGGCACCTCGCCGGGTTGCTCGACCTCCGGTTTCATCAGCTTGGCATACAACAAGCCGCCGGGCGCGGCCATGAACGAAGCGGCTAACAGGTATTTCATCTCCACTCCCATCGCCGCATAGCCGGCGAGCACCGAACCGGCGACGCTTGCCAGGCCGCCGACCATCACGGCGAAAAGTTCCGAGGAGGTCATTTTCGGAATGTAGGGCTTCACCACCAGCGGCGCTTCGGTTTGGCCGACGAAAATGTTGGCCGCGGCGGATAGGGATTCCGCGCGGCTGGTGCCGAGGATTTTCCGGAGGCTGCCGCCGATCACCACGATCACCACCTGCATGATCCGGAGGTGATAGAGCACGGCGATCAGCGAGGAAAAGAAGATGATCATCGGCAACACCCGCAGTGCGAACACAAAACCCACGCCCGCGTCGCCGTCCGCGGTGAGCGGGCCGAACAGGAAATCGACCCCCGCCTTGCCGGCGGAAATCGCGTCGGTGACCTGGTCGCTGAGCCATTGCAAGCTGTCGCGCCCGGCCGGCAGACCGAAGACGACCGCGCCGATCAACGCCTGAATGGCGAAGGCGGCGCCCACCGTCCGCCAGCGGATCGAGCGCCTGGCATCCGAAAAGGCAAACGCCACGACCAGCAACACCCCGATTCCAAAAAGTCCGACCATGCCGATGCCTAAAGCACGCGGCGGGCCGGGGGAAGCCCGATTCTCGCCAAGTGATGTTAGGGAAGGTGCCGCAAGGCCCTGCGGCACCTTTTCCCGGATCTTACGTGTGCAGGATCTTCGGCACCATCGGCGCGCGCAGGCGGTGCGGTTCCGGGAGATTGGAACCGAGCAGCGGGCGGCAGTAGTTCATGAAATCCTGGGTCACGCCGTTGCCTTCCGCGTTGATGAAGTTGTCAGGCATGTGGCGGGTTTTGCCGGCGACGTTTTCGATCGGCACGAGCTGGTAGTCCACGCTGTAGTCGAGCACCGGGCGTTTGATCGCCACCGAGCCATCGACGTTGTCCCACATCGCGAACTGCACGGCTTTCTCGCCGACTTCGCGGGCCTCGCGGGCGTCGCGGTCCGACTGGATGCCCATGAACGACCGTTGCAGGTAGCCGAAAGTGTCCGAGCGCACGCGTTTGATGCCGAGGCCCTTGCGGATTTCGTTGGAAAGCAGGTCGCCAAGCGCGCCGCTGCCGGAAAGCTGGACGTTGCCGTGCGAGTCGCGCTCCTCGGTGCCGAGCAGTTTGACGATCATCGGCGTGCCGTCGGGATCGGAGATGCCTTCGGAAACGGCGATGGTGCAGAGGCCGTGCTTCTGATAGACGCGGTCCACGTCGGCAAGGAAATTCTCCATCTTGAAATGGCGCTCCGGCACGTAAACGAGGTGCGGGCCGTCATCGAAATACTTCCGGGCGAGCGACGAGGCGGCGGTGAGGAAACCGGCGTGGCGGCCCATCACGACCCCGATGTAAACGCCGCGCAGCGCGCGGTTGTCGAGGTTGACCCCGGAGAACGCCTGGGCGACGAAACGCGCCGCCGAGCCGAAGCCCGGGCAGTGGTCGTTTTCCTCGAGATCGTTGTCGATCGTCTTCGGGATGTGGATCGCACGCAGCTCGTAATTCGCTTCCTTCGCCTGCTCGTTGACGATGCGCACGGTGTCGGAGGAATCGTTGCCACCGACGTAGAAAAAGTAGCGGATGTCGTGGGCCTGCATCACCTTGAACATCCGGGCGCAATAGTCTTCGTCCGGCTTGTCGCGGGTGGACAGCAGTCCCGACGACGGCGTCCCTGCGACTTGTTCGAGGTTGTGGGTCGTTTCACGGGTGAGATCGACGAAGTCTTCATCGATGATGCCGCGCACGCCGTGGACCGCTCCGTAGATGGAGGTCACCTGGCTGAATTTGCGGGCTTCGAGGGCGACGCCGACGATGCTCTGATTGATAACAGGTGTGGGACCACCACCCTGGGCGACAAGAACTTTTCCTTCTAAACGACTGCTCATGGGGCGGCGAGGATTGATGATCGGAGATGAGATGCAAGCCCGGAAAAATGACGGAATCGAACCTTGGGGATTGAGGTGGAAGTGGATCGCGGCTATCGATCCTGACGATCAACACGGCACCCTCCATCTTCCTCAATCCCGTCTGCCCGTGGCTGCCGGAAATTTCCTCAATACACGATTTTTCGCTCACCCACCGGCATGGGGCGGCGAAGGGCGCGGATTTCTATCGAGACGCGCTCACCTACGCACAATCGCAGTGGCGCATTGGAAAACCCGCGCAGGCGATTCTCCAGTTGAACAAAGCCTGGATGGCGGACCTCCCGGCGGATGACCCGGTTCTCCAAGCCCACCCGCCGCCATATCGCGCGCTGGTTTGGATTCTGGAAACGGCAGCCAGCGGCGATCATGGCTATCTCGGGAATCCCGTCCGCCATTTTCAACACCTCGCCAGCCGGATGAGCGGCCCGCGCGCGGAGATCCGCGCCTGGCGCGCCTGGCTCTGCTTTCACCTCGCGGAAAAATCCCTCGGCTGCCCCGGCTTCCCGCGCGACGGCGGGCAACTCGCCCGCGAAGGCCTCTGGATCCCCGGCCTCCAACGGACGATCCCTGAAATCTCCAAACACGGTTGGAAAAACGAAGTCCGGGAGATTCCCCGATTTTTCCGGTAACAAATTCCGCGGATTGCTTCTGAGAAGGGTATGGACACAATCGACGACAACGACCCGATGCCAATCCCGCCCCAAACCCCGCTCGGCGGGCTCGATCCTGCGGACTTGCTCAAGCAGGGCGTCGCCCATGACACCTTCACGGACGGCGAGCCTTCTTCGTTCCATCCGCCAGC
>JBIPMR010000124.1:0-7810 GCA_044369025.1 Luteolibacter sp. | reverse complement strand
GGGAATTTCTAAGCGACTCTGCATCGGGTATGCCAGCACGCAATGTATTGAATTTTCCGATTTATCCCGGAAGCCCGTCGCGCCACCGCTTTCAAGGCGGGGGCAGGGGAGTTTTTCACTCGCCGGCATCCGGATAGGACCCGAGCAGTTTCACCAGGGAACAGTGTTTTCCCAGTTCCTCAAGCGCCTCGGCGACTTTGGGGTCATCGCAGTGACCCGCCAGATCGACGTAGAAAATGTATTCCCAGTCCTTGCGCTTGGAGGGGCGGGACTCGATTTTCGACAAGTTGATCTGGAATTGATCGAAGGCCTGCAGCGCTTTGACCAACGAGCCGGGGCGGTCGTGGATTGCGAACAGGATGGAGGTCCGGTCCTTGCCCGTGGGCGGACAGGGTTTCTCGCCAATCACCAGGAAGCGGGTGGTGTTGGTGGCGCGGTCCTGGATCGACTCTTCGAGCAGCGTGAGGCCATACATTTCCGCCGCCAGCGGGCCACCGAGGGCGGCGGCTCCCTGCGCCGCCTGATCCCGGGCGATTTGCGCGGCCTTGGTGGTGGAGGAGACCTCGACGAGATCCGCCTCCGGGAAATTTCTCAGAATCCAGGTGCGGCACTGTCCGAACACCTGCGGATGGGAATAGAGCGTCTTGATTTCCTGCCGCGGGATCGAGGCCATCAGGCCGTTTTCGATGCGCAGCAAAATCTGCGCGCAAATGTGCAGCGGCGAATCGACAAACAAATCCAAGGTGTGGGAAACCGCGCCCTCGGTGGAATTTTCAATCGGCACGACTCCATAGTTCGCGGAGCGGCGGGCGACTTGATCGAAGACATCGGAGAAATTCGGCTGCGCCGAGTAGTTCACCGAGTGGCCGAATTTTTTGATCGCCGCCTGATGGGTCCAGGTTCCTTGCGGGCCAAGATAGGCGATGGTCAGGTCGTCTTCCAACGCCAGCGCGGCGGACATGATTTCCCGATAAATCGCGCGAATCGATTTTTCCGGCAGGCGTCCGTGGTTCATCTCGATGAGCCGCCGCAACAAGGCTTCCTCGCGCTCGGGAGCGTAAATTTGCAGACCGTCGCGTTTTTTCACCACGCCCACTTCATGCACCAGATCGGCGCGGCGGGAGAGGAGGTCGAGCAGGTCGTGATCGATCGTGTCGATTTGGCGGCGGATGTCGTCGAGGTTCACAGAGTCAGCGGGGAATTAGGATTCGGAAGTGGGGTCGGCCTCGTTTGCGACGGCGGCCGCAGGGCTGCCGACAGCGCTGAGCGCGAGCTGCTGCTCGGGATCGGCGGCGGGCGGGTGGTCTTGTGGCTCCGGCAGTTTCACCTTCCGCAGCTCGGAGGCATTCGGCAGGTCGTCGATCGAGCGGATGCCGAAATGTTCGAAAAACAAGTCGGTGGTCTCATAAAGCAGCGGCCGCCCGGGCAGTTCGGCCCGGCCGCCGATGCGGATCAAGTCGCGGTCGAGCAGTTTCTGGATCATGCCGTCGCAGGCCACGCCGCGGACCGCTTCGATGGCGGCCTTGGTGATCGGCTGGCGGTAGGCGATGATCGCGAGGGTTTCCATCGCCGGTCCGCTCATCCGCTCCGGCTTGCGGCCGGGAAAAAGCTGCCGCACGAACTCGCCGTATTCGAGGCGGGTGTAGAGTTTCCAGCCTTTCGGGCGTTCGATGACGGTGAAGGCGCGGCGGGTTTCCTGATACGTCTGGTTCAGTTCGGAAATCGCCGCGGAAATCTGCTCCGAGGAGGTTGCGGCGAGCGCCAGCAGCCAGTCCGGCAGCGGCGGGACTTCCTTGCCATCCTCCGTTTCGCGCAGGCGGGTGTCGTCCGCCTCGGCCACACGGGCGCGCACCAACCGGGCAATTTCCTCGGAGGTCAGAGGATTTTGGGAGGCGATGAGAAGGGCTTCTACAATGACGCTGAGCTGCATGGCGGGGCCGCAGCCTAGGGATCCGAACGGGTATTTCAAGCCTCCTGCCTAAAACCTGTGGATTCACTTATTTTGATGATCGCTGAACTTTCCGCTTGCTGGACCCCGAGGAACGGGCTAACCCACCGCGCTCCTCTCGCTTCCGCGATTTCCTACCGAATCAGGCGAGCCGACTTTCCACCATCTGTATCCTTGATCTCTGCGCCATGGCTGCGAAGAAAAACACCCCAAAACCCGCACCCAAGAAGAGTGCTGCGAAGCCCGTCGTCAAACCCACCAAGCCGGCGGCCGCGGCGAAGACCAAGCCGGTGAAGGAGGCCAAGGAAAAAAAATCCGCTTCCGGGAAAGTTTCCGCGCCTCTCAAAAAAGCCGCCGAGCCAAAAACCGCGAAAGCGCCCCAGTCTCCCGTCGCCGAAGCGAAGCCGGCCCCGCAGCCCAAGGTGGTGAGCCCTCCGGTGAAAAAAGTTCCGGCCGCCAAGCCGCGTTCCTCGGTGGTGGATTTTCCCGCGCCTCCCGCGCCGGTGAAGCCGCCGTTTGTGCCGCCCAAGGCCCCGCCCGCTCTCAGTGGCGAACCGGTCGCCCCCGGCAGCAACGGCTCGCACAGCCCGGCGTTTGTGCAAAAGCAGCGCCAGCGTTTGCTCGATCTGCGCGACGATTTGGTGGACGCGGTTTCCGGCATGGCCCGGGACACCATCCGCAACGCTCCCGAAGGCTCCGAAGCTTCCGGCAGCGGCCAGCATCAGGGCGATGCCGGCAGCGATGCCTACGACCGGGATTTCGCCCTTTCCGTGTTGGCGAAAGAGCAGGACGCACTTTACGAAATCGAACAGGCCCTCCGCCGCATCCAGATCGGCTCCTACGGCATTTGCGAAATGTCCTCGCGCAAAATCCCGCAAGCCCGCCTCGAAGCCATCCCATTTGCCCGTCTCACCGTCGAATGCCAGGCCCAATGGGAGAAGGAATATGGCAATCGCCGCTTCCGTCCGTCCAACGAAGTGGGCTTCAGCGGAGGCAAATATGCGGAAGATGAAGATTCTGAAACAGTTTCTCTTGACGAAGACGACGATTAAATCATCCTCCCGCCCCCAAAGTCATGCCACGCGAGATTATCATTCTAGAATGCACCGAAGCGAAAGCCGAGGGCAAGCCGACTTCACGTTACGTCACCACCCGTAACAAAAAGAGCCTCCGCACGCCAGGTCGTCTGGAGAAAGTGAAATTCAATCACTTCCTCAAGCGCCGCACCCTTCACCGCGAACTCCGCTAACCAGCGCCTTCACTCCCATGTCCGAGCCCAAAACAATTCAGCGCCGTATCAATTTCCGTAAGGCGAACCGCATGATGCCGCGTCGCCGGCATGATATCCCGGCCGATCTGGTCGTCGCCACCAACCCGGAGCTGCTCACCAAGTTCACCACCGAGACCGGCAAAATCCTGCCGCGCCGCGTGACCGGTGTCTCGGCCAAGCTTCACCGCAAAATCACCAACGCGATCAAGCAATCCCGCGCGATCAACCTGCTGCCTTAAGCGGCTGCGGAAACCCTTTCCAAAAAGCCAGTCCGTGCGAATCGGGCTGGCTTTTTGGTGTCCACCCCGTTGGTGCGTGCGCCCGGCCGGGCGGCTGATGGATTTCCAGATCGTCAGGCGATTTTTGCCTTGGAGCCACCCGTTTCACTTTCTATGATCCCCCCGGCGCAAGCCGTTTCTCATGGCTAAAAAAGATTTCACCATTCTCAACAAGCTCGGCATTCATGCCAGACCTGCGGCACAATTTGTCAAAACGGCCAACCGTTTCAGAGCCGATATCTTCGTGGAGAAAGATGGTGAGGAAGTCGATGGCAAGAGCATCATGGGACTGATGATGCTGGCGGCCGGCCACGGCTCCGTCATTTCGGTTAGCGCCGACGGCGCCGATGCGGACGCCGCGCTCGAAGCGCTGGGCGACCTGATTGTCCGCAAGTTCGAGGAGGATTGATCCGCTTGGCGCCAACAAACTGTTAGTTCCGGGTCCGGCGGCGGGCCGCATCGCCGCCGGTATTGACTTATTGCGGAGCGCTCTTCCGCCGCTGGAGATAGAGATCGATGCCATCCACCAGCGCCAGCCAACTGGCTTCGATGATGTTGTGGGACACCCCGACGGTGCCCCAGTTGCTCTCGCCATCGGTGGAGACGATCAGCACCCGGGTCTTGGCGGCCGTCGCTTCATGGCCATCGATGATGCGGACTTTGTAATCCACCAATGACACGCCGGCGATCTCCGGATAGAACGGCAGCAGCGCCTTGCGCAGCGCGAGGTCCAGCGAGTTCACCACGCCGTGGCCTTCCGCCACCACCAGTTCCGGAGTGCCGTTCACCGACAATTTGACGGTCGCCTCGCAAACCGGCGGATGGCCGTCGCGGTATTGGCGGAAGCTGCTGTGGTATTCCGTGATGTCGAAATTCTTCTGATAGATCCCGAGCTCGCGGCGGATCAGGATTTCCAGCGAGCCGCCGGCGGCTTCGTAGGAGTAGCCTTCGTTTTCGAGTTCCTTCACCCGGCGCAGGATGGCACCCGCCTCGGGGGAGCCTTTTGCCAAGGGGATTCCGAGTTCGTGGGCCTTGATCAGGATGTTGGATTGTCCGCTGAGTTCGGAAACGAGGATGTTCTGCTCGTTGCCGACGCTGCCGGGAACGATGTGTTCGTAACTGCGCGCCAGTTTCTGCACCGCATTCACATGCATCCCGCCCTTGTGCGCGAAGGCGGTGCGCCCGACGAAGGCCGCCCTGGCGAAATGCGGGTTGTTGGAAACGTCATCCACGAAGTACGAGAGCTCCCGTAGTTTCTCCAACCGGGGGACGACCTCCATGCCCATCTTGAGCTGGAGGATGGGAATCACCGAGGTGAGGTTGCAGTTTCCGGTGCGCTCGCCATAGCCGTTGATGGTGCCCTGGATCTGGACCGCGCCGGCTCCAACCGCCGCGATCGCGTTGGCCACCGCCAGTTCGCAATCGTTGTGGGTGTGGATGCCGACGGGCGTGCCGGGCAGGCGCTTTCTCACCGCCCCGCAGATTTCCATCACTTCCGACGGCAGGGTGCCGCCGTTGGTGTCGCACAGCACGAGGCAGGCCGCACCACCCTGCGCGGCGGCTTCGAGAGTGGCCAGCGCGTGTTCGGCGGAGTCTTTGTAACCATCGAAAAAGTGCTCGGCGTCGTAGATCACCTCGCGCCCGTGTTTCACCAGATGGGCGACGGTGTCGCGGATCATCGCCTGGTTTTCCTCCACCGTGGTGCGCAGGACCTCGGTCACCTGCAACTCCCAGCTTTTTCCGAAAATCGTCACCACCGGCGTCTCCGCCTCTAATAGAAGCCGCACCTGAGTATCCTCCTCCACCGCGGTGTCCGCCCGGCGGGTGGAGCCGAAGGCGGCGAGTTTCGCATGTTTCAACTTCAGCTTCTTCGCCTCGCGGAAAAACTCGATGTCCTTGGGGTTGGATCCCGGCCAGCCGCCTTCGATATAGTCGATGCCGAATTCATCCAACCGCTCGGCGATGCGCAGCTTGTCGAGGCCGGATAATTGAAATCCTTCGCCCTGCGTGCCATCGCGCAGGGTCGTGTCGTAGAGAAATACAGGTTGGGTGCTCATCGGCAGGGGCGCGGAGACTAAGGTCCCGCCAACCAGAGGGCAAGGGGGAAGCGTCCCCAAAAACGGCTCGTGCCGCTTTGGGGTTGAGTTGCCGTTTCAGAGGGATACTCTGCCGCCGCCGCCTCCCATGAAGTCCAAGTTTTTCCGATCCCTCGCGCTGTTAGCCGTCCTGCTTCCGTCCGCCCTCCACGCCCAAAGCGCCGAAAGTGTGATGGTGCTCGAGGCCTACTCCGGCAAAGTCCTGGTGGCTTCCAATTCCACCGTCAAACGCCCGGTCGCCAGCCTGGCGAAAATCGCCACCGGCGCCGTGGCCGTCGATTGGGCGACCGCCACCGGATCTGACATCGGCTCGCTGGTCCTGACCGTGCCGCCCACCATCACCCTCGTCGGCGGGCCCAACCCGATGAACCTCCAGCCGGGGGACCAGATCACCATGCGCGACGCGCTCTACTCCGCGCTGCTCGGTTCGGACAATCTGGCCGCGCTCACCATTGCCGACCACGTCGGCCGGGAAATCCAGAGCCGCCGCGGAAAAAGCGGGGACCCGGTGGGGGTGTTCGTCGATGAAATGAACAAGCTGGCGAAAGCAATCGGAATGGCGTCCACCCGTTTTGCCAATCCCCACGGCCTGGAGCGGCCGGGGGCGAAAGCGTATTCGACGGCGGCGGACATCGCCCGGATTTCGGTTTACGCCATGCGGCGGAACGCCTTCACCTTCATCGTCCGCCAGCCCGACCGGCAAGTCAGCGTCACCGGCCCTGCGGGAAAGCGGGGCTACCGGATCCGCAACACCAACGAGTTGATCGGCGAACCCGGGATTCTCGGTTTGAAAACAGGCACGACAAATGCTGCCGGTCCTTGTCTCTCCGTCTGTATGGATCGTGAACCTCTTGTCCGCCTGAAACCCGATGGCTCGAAGGGCGCGACACCCCGCCGCTTGATCGTGGTGGTGCTCAACAGTCCGGACCGCTTCAACCGGGCGCGGGCGTTGATCCGGCAAGGTTGGGCGGTTTACGACCCTTGGCTTGAATCCGGCGCACCGGTGCAGGACCGCAGGCGCGAGATGATCCACGTGCCCAATCCGCAATGAATAACCGGCGGCCACTTGCCACTCAATCCCACAAATCACCACACCGATGAAACGTATTGGAATTTTAAACAGCGGCGGCGATTGCCCCGGCCTCAACGCAGTCATTCACGGAGTCGTCGGCGCGGCAGACCAGCTCGGCTGGGAAGTCATCGGATTTCGCGACGGCTTCGAGGGCTTGCTGCCGCCGGGTGATTATCAGGTCCTCAAACCGAAGGACACCATCGGCATTCTCAAACTCGGCGGGACCATTCTCGGGACCACCAACAAAGGTCATTTCGCCGCCAAGATCGGCGAGGGCGACATCGCCGAAGTCCCGCCGGAAATCGTCGCCAAGGCCAAGCGTACCATGGATCAGCTCGGCATTTGCGCGCTCATCATCGTCGGCGGCGACGGCTCGCTCACCACCGGCCTGCAACTTTATCGCGAAGGTTGGCCGATCATCGGCGTCCCCAAAACCATTGATAACGACCTCAGCGCCACCGCCTTCACCTTCGGCTTCGACAGCGCGGTTTCGACCGTGGTTGATGGCCTCGACCGCCTCCACACCACCGGCGAAAGCCACAAGCGGGTGATGGTGCTCGAAGTGATGGGCCGCCACGCCGGATGGATCGCCCTCTGGGGGGGAATCGCCGGCGGCGCGCACGTGATTCTGATGCCGGAAATCCCG
This sequence comes from Luteolibacter sp., assembly GCA_044369025.1. Lineage (GTDB taxonomy): Bacteria > Verrucomicrobiota > Verrucomicrobiia > Verrucomicrobiales > Akkermansiaceae > Luteolibacter. The sequence goes on along the minus strand of JBIPMR010000124.1, from coordinate 500 downwards.
TTCTCGCTGGAAAAAGTCGCGGATTTCATCCGCCAGCGCGACGCCCAAGGGCAGCACAGCACGCTGGTTGTCGTCGCGGAGGGAGCCAAAATGCCGGACGGCCACCTGGTCACCACCCACGCCAATGAGGGCGGGGAAGTCCGCCTCGGCGGCATCGGCGATCAAGTTTCCGCCGCCATCGAAAAAATGACCGGCAAAGACACCCGCTCCTGCACGCTGGGCCACCTCCAGCGCGGTGGCGCACCCACCTCGCTCGACCGGATCCTGGGAATGCGCTTCGGCGTGATGGCCGCCAAACTCGCGGAAGAAGGCGCCTTCGGGCGGATGGTCAGCTATCAGGCGTATCACGTCGATTCGGTCCCGATCGAAGAAGCGGTGCACCAGCTGCGTCTGGTCGAGCCGGACAGTGAGTTGGTGCTCGCCGCCAAAGCGGTCGGAATTTGTCTCGGAGACTGAAAATTTTCAGTTTCAAGTTGCCGGTTTTCGGGAATATCGTCGGT
>JBIPMR010000884.1:0-2529 GCA_044369025.1 Luteolibacter sp. | reverse complement strand
CCTCCCGCTCTCTCCTCAGGCCTTCCTCGAACTCCTCGTCGTGGCTGGTCTTGATCCGCATGTCCACTCCCCGGTGCATGAAGATCCCCGTCAGATACCACTCTGCCGCGCCGGGGCAGATCGCCCACACCGTGTCCGGATCCCAGCCGCTGCCGCGCACCAGCGCCGTCACCAGCCCCAGGATCCCCGGCATCGCCTCGTAGCGCTTCCCGCCTTTCGAGACCTTCCCCCCGCCGTGACACGCGGGCGGGCAGCCGTGGTCGGTCAGGTAGTCCTGCCAGCGGCCGTATTCCTCCGCCGTCCGCCCCCGCAGCATCCGCAGGGAAAAGCCGATCCGCGCCCCCCAGCCCGGCCCCCGCCTCAGCATCCGCGGCACCTCCCGGTCCAGCTTCGCGAAGGGGATGGAGCACACCCGGGACGCCATCTCCAGATCGATCAGCGTGGCCGTGCCACCCGTCACCAGCGGGCTCTCGAAGGCCTCCAGCCAGAACCGGTGCCGCAGGCTGAACGGCTCCAGCCACCGCCCCATCACCCGGTGCGGCACGTGGGCGAAGGCTTCCAGGAACCGCTCGGCATTCGTCATCCCTCCCGGCACGAATCAACCCCGCCCGGCGGACCGGACGGGGCTGACAAACCCAAGATCAAACTCACGAATCTAACTACCTGGAAAACCGGTGGCGGGAGCGGGATTTGAACCCGCGACCTCCGGGTTATGAGCCCGGCGAGCTACCGACTGCTACCATCCCGCTCTTGGAAAAACTTACGGCGCGCTGATGCCGGCGTAGCTTTCGCCGGTCACTTCACCCTTCTTGAAATCGGTGTTGGCCTCATCGACCTTGCGGCCGGTGATGATGTAGAAGCGCCCGTCGTATTCGAACGAGGTCGCCGCGGCGAGAAGGGCCGCGTCCACGATGTAGCCGCTCAAGGTGAAGGTGATCTTGTCCTGGCCCACCACCTTGCTCGCCACCTCGCCGTTCTCGTCCATGGCTTCCGCCTGGAACTCCGGTTCGAAGTTGAGGGACAGGGTCTGGGGCTTGAGACCGATCGCGGCGGCGATGGCGGCGGCCTCCACGGACTGGAAGCCAAATTCGTAATCTTCGGAACCGTGCTGGGTGAAGGCCATGCCCTGCGCGCCGGTGTCAACGCTCAGCCCGCCGACGCCGCCCCGGCCGTGATCATGAACACGTCGGAGTGGATTTTCTTCCCGTCGTCCGCCGTCCCACTGGCCTGTTCCACCTCCTCCACCATGAAGCCGCAGAGCCGCACGCCGTTGCCTTGGTCGATCGCGCTGCGCGGCGTCGCCTCGATCGCCGCGTAGGCCTGCCCCACCCGCGCCCGGTGCGTCGGTGCGTCCGCGTCCGCCGAGTCGCTCACCACCACGATCCGCACCTCCGCGTAGTGGACATCATCCCCCGGCACCGTCGGCCGCAGCCGCTTCACCACCACCACGCCGAAGGGAGGCGCCGTCATCCCGTCGTGCCGGTGCGGGAAGAACGGGAAGCCCGCCGCATCCGTCAAGTGCTCCGCCCACGCCTTCGCCAGTCCATCCTTCACCAGGCTCATGCCAGCGGTCCGGGTGTCACCCTTCGTCCGACCATGCGTTTGCCGTCCACCCCATCGCCTGATGCAGCGAGCGCTCGCCTTCCGTCGCCGGCTCCGCGCGCGGTGCTGGCTTCTCCTTGCGGCCCTTCCGGCGGCGGAACATGCCTAGCAACCCGGCGGTCCAGCGGCCCGCCCCGTCTTGAAGTTTCACACGGATCGAGAACACCCTTGTGCAAGGGTGTCACCGGTTCGGCTCCGCGTTATTTGAGAACCCCGTCAGCCCTTTCGAGTTCCAAAACATCAGGACCGGTTAAGTAGGCATATCCAGGTTCCTCGTCGTTCCAGATTATCAACCAGGCCAAAACGAATCAGGTCTTCGCCCCACCCCGAAATCGGCAACCTCCTGGATTGACGTTCAGGGCCTTCCTCCTAGGATCCCCTACGTGATCAAACCGGATCATTCAGTTAGATATCCAGCTCCGAGTGGGAGAATAAACACTGTTCGGCAAAAATATCAATCAGATGACCCATAGCAACAAATCTAGTAGTCCGATCATGCGAGCCATCCTGATTGGCGCGGTTTCCTTGTGGGTCTGTTCGTGTGGCAAATCGCCCGAGGTTGCAACCGACAGCGGAGAGCAGTCTCAGATTATCCAAAGAATCGAATTACTTGAGGAGCGCGTAGAGACATTGATCGACCAGAATGCCAAAGATCAGGCTAGACGACGAGCTGAAGAGCAAGGTTTTGAAGTCCATGAGATCGAGAAGAAGTGACCAGCTCCAATCAAGATACCGAACAAGATGTCACTTTTAACACCTGTCCCGCCTCCAGTTCCAGTCGCTATGACCGCTACAACCTTAACCCCGTGTTCCATCCTCGCCCCCGGTCAGGCGTAGGAGGACTCGATGTTCGGCAAAAATACCCGTATGATCACGAAAGTCACTTTGGTCAGTATCATCGTCGTGTTGTCGGGTTGCAGGCAGCCG
>JBIPMR010000882.1:0-2530 GCA_044369025.1 Luteolibacter sp. | reverse complement strand
TGCCCGTATCAGGTTGATCCACGGCTCGCGCCAGCCTGCCGATCAGCGTTGCGGGGGTGGTTGGATAGCGCGGCAACTTTTTGGCCGTTTCATCGGGCAGGCCACTGGTCTCGATCGCGTATGAGGCAAGCGTGTAATAGCCGAGAATGCTTTGCGGTTGGTCCTCGCTGACCATGACAAAAACCGCCGCCACATGACGCCGCATATCTTGGGAGGCCTGCCGCTGCAGGTAGGTATCCAGAGCGGCAACGCCGCAGGAAAATCCCTCCCGGTCGTGGGACGGATTCAGGGCTTCGGAGCGCAGACCGTTCATTTCACGGTGACGCTTTTCCGGTGACGAGCGAATGCCTGGGTGAGTTTTCGGTTGGGTTTGGGCGCAGCAAGCATGGTTTTGGCAAATGCCGCGCTGTCCTTGACGCTTAGGTTCAAAACCTCGTGCTCGCGAACCACTTCAGCGGCGCTTCGCTGCAAGGTAGCGATGACGAAATCGGTAAGAGTCACGCCCTCAAGAGAAGCCGCACGCCCGATCAGATCCTTGATCGGTGCGGGAACCCGGGCTTCAAGGCGCTCGGTCGGCGGTTTGGCAGGTCGTTTCTCTGTCGTTGCACGCATGCCGGAAGCTTCCGGCAATTTGCCGGAAAGTCAATATTCTTCAGGCAGGAGCACGCAAGTGTTCTGGCGTCCGGCCTCCGTGATGATGTCGATGCGCCGGCCTCCGCCGAGCTTGTAGTGGCTGAGGATGCGGGCGCCATGGATCAGGGCATCCTCGATCGCCTGCTTGTCGCATTCGTCGAGATCACCCCAATCGCCGCAGTGGTGGCGGTGCATGTAGGATGCCAGGTCGATTCCGAGTGCCAAGGCACCGGGAGTGGCGACGGTCTTCCCGAGCCGGAAGCGCGGTTCCATGATTCGGTATGCCATGGCCGTTCAGTCATTCATTGGTGATTCCAGCCTCCCAGCTATCCTCTTCAACGAACTTCAGGCCTTTGCGTTCCTCCGGTGTCATCTCCGCCAACAACCGGCCGATGGTTGCCTCCCAGGCTTTGTCCACCGCCTCGGTGCTGAGACCGTCGATGTGGAGGCTTTTCGCGTTGCCTGCCTGCGAGGCCACTTGGGCGAAACGCAGGATGCTCCAGTTGCCCGCCGGCGCATCCCAGCGCAGATGCCCGCCCACATCCATTTTTGCGGTAAGGTCGATGACGTCGTCGCTTTTCAACACAGGTTTGTCCGGGAAAGCCAAGACGACGATGTCGCGATGATACGGTTCGCCGTATGGGGGCTTTTTGGCGGTTTTGCTGCGCTTGATCTCGGGAACCGGCAAGGTCCCCTCGAAAAGTCCGGGACCCTTGAATGAAGCTTCCGACCATTTGAGCTCCTGCTGTTCAAACTCGTTGCTGACGAACTCACGAGGGGCGGTCGTTCCGATTGCCACCCCCAGATCAATGCCGATGCGGTGCGCCTCCTACCCGATGGCTCTGGCCATCAGGCGATGGATTCTTCCTGAAACGGGCAGCTTGCGTGCATGGCGCGAAGGTTTTTCCGGGTTTTGATACATCTGGGGCTGGTGGTTGGGGGCTGAGCTTCATCCATCATCCACGGAAAAGCCCAATTGGCGACTCACGAGAATTTGTGAGGAGCGGACGGCGGGTGATGGGTTGCATCTTCAGGGCGACCCACGTAGCCTCCCCCTATCGCGATTGGTATGAGCAAAGCATGGATGACGGCATGGTGGCTGGTGACCCCGGGACTCCTCAGTCAGTCTGCGGACGCGTCACCGTGGGCCGAGCGTTTCGCCAACGTGGCGGTCCCCGAGTTGGAAAGCCTGCGGCTTGAAATCGAAGGGATTGATCGCGGCCTGGCCGGTCTGTCAACCATCCCGGGAGTGAACAGCGGCAACCGCCTGGGGTTCCAAAGCGCCGGCAAGATCGAGGGTGAAGACTTGTGGTTTGAGGTAGAACTCGCTGAAGCAACGCCCCTCGACAGCGTGGTCCTGATCCCGTTGTTAGGGAAAGGCGTGGATGGTCCGGTGGCGGGCTTCGGTTTTCCGAAACGCTTTGTGCTGGAAGGCTTCGATGAGGAGGACCAATCCCACCATCTCATGGACGAAACCGGCGGGGATTTTCCCAATCCCGGGTTTTTCCCGGTATCCGCGCCCTGTCCGGCCGGGGTGGTCCTGCGCCGGATCCGCCTCACCGCCACCGAATCATGGGATAGCAACGGACCGCCCACCATGGGCTTGGCCGAGCTGATGGCCTTGAGAGGAAACCGCAACATGACCCAGCGGGCAAAAGTGCGTTCCTCGAGCTCGCGGGAAATCCCGCCCGCGTGGGCAAGAAGCAATCTGGTCGACCAGATGACGCCGCTCGGCCTGCCATTGGCACAGGACCAACAACCGGTGATGGGCTGGCATGGCGAAATCGCAGGATCGAGGAACGACCAGCAGGCGGTCACCGTGGATCTTGGGGAACCGGTGAAACTCGATGAAATCCGGCTGATCCCGGCATGGAAAACCTCGATGGCATGGGATTCC
>JBIPMR010000883.1:0-2530 GCA_044369025.1 Luteolibacter sp. | reverse complement strand
ACTCAAGTTCAACAACCAGCTCACCTTGTTCACCGTCACCGCTTCCGAGCTCAAGCTTCTCCTTGAGCACGCAGTCGCCGGTAGCAATGGCACGGGCGCGGCAAACGCCACGGCTGGACAATTCTGCCAGCTTGGCGGGATCCAGGTTGTGGCCGACCTCGCGGAAACCCCGGTCAGCTATACTTCCGCTGGTACACCACCGGTCATCAGCGCGGTAAACGGAGGAAATCGCATTCGCTACGCTGCGCTGCTCGACAGTGCCGGCGCAGTCACCGAGGTGCTCATCTCCAACGGTATCGTCCTCAACCCGGCCCGCACGGTCCGCATGGTCACGCTGAACTTCGCTGTGAACTCCTCGCCGGCCAATTCCGATTTCGGCGGAGACAGCTATCCGTTCCCCTACATCGGTCGTCTGAGCAGCGTTGAAAATCGCCTCGACCTCATCACGGATGGCAGTACAAACGCCTACACCCTCGCCACCAGCACGCTTACCGTGCCTCCTGCACAAGGTGCCGGCAGCGAGCAGGACGCCTTCGCGGAATACATGCTCGCCTTCCACGCCAGCACCCCATTCAACAAGGCAGATACCGCAGTCGAACTCGACCGCCGCATCCTCCAAGGCACCACCGACAGCGATGCAGACGGCTACAGCAACGCCATCGAAGTCGCCTCGCTTGGCCTCAATCCGGACGTCGCTAACACCTCGTCTCAGATCAACACTGCCCTCGCCGTCCAGCAGGCGGGCCGTCTTGCTGGCCGCACCGACGTCACCTCGAGCCCTGCAGCTTACAGCCTCTACACCGCCAGCTCCATCCAGAACCTGCGCGGCACGGGGAACCTCCTGCTGCAGGCCGGCGGCACGAACGTCGAGATCACCTTGCCGGTCCAGAAATCCACCACACTCGGTGGCTGGGAACCTGCAGGAAATCTCGAACTCACGTTCCCGAAAACCCAGGACAAGGAGTTCTATCGCCTGATCCTCCCGCAATAAATGCGAATGGCTGCTAGCCAGAGATGCTGGTAAAAAACCCCGCCCGGATGCATCCGGGCGGGGTTCATTTTTGCCGGAATGATCCACCCGGTCAGTCAGCCGGCTCGAAGACGACCCGCAGGAAACCGCGTATCGAACCGCCCACCGGCGCCGTCAGTCTAACGACCCGCCGGCTGGCGCTGTCCTCGACGAGCGTGGTGCCGCCGGCGGACCAGGCGGCGAGATCCGTGGACGATTCCACGCGGAGGTTGACGTCGGTGACCCCGGCCGCCTTGGGAATGGTCAGGGTGAAATAACCGCCGGCCAGCGTGATCGCCAGGTCGGCGCGATCACCGCCGTCGCGGGGATCGGTGCCGGTGGCGTATTCGCCGAGGTTCGGGATTCCATCGCCGTCGAAATCATCCGCGAAGCCGGAAAGCGGCGGGCTGCCGGGAAAGTTCGCCAACTGCCAAACCTCGTAGCCGGTTAGAGAAGGGGCGGCGGTGAAGCTGCCGGACTGCCGGATCGATCCGCCGTCACCCACGGTGATGAAGGTGTTGTTGAAGAACACCGCGGCATTCCGGTTGGGCTGCGAGGCCGTGCTCAGGGGAGTCCACGTCGCACCATCCGATGAAATCAGATTGGTATCGGCGTCCATACCGTCCTTGTTCACGCCGGCGGCGAAATAGATGCCATTGCCATAAGCGAACGCGGAAACCTGGCGCGTCACCGATTCGTTGCTGGCGAAGGTCGCGCCGCCATCCGTGGAATGACGGATTTTCGAATACCAACCGCTTGCGAGAAAGCGGTCGTTGCAGAACTCGACGTCGTAAAATCCCTGCCAGCCCGCCACTCCCGCACCAGCGGAGGTGTTAATCCAGGTTGCTCCGTTAGAGGATGTCAGAACCGCGACCGTGCCGCCGGTGCCCGCCGAACCGACCGCGACAAAGCCGCCGCCTCCATACGCGACGCCGCCGAGGTTCTGGGAGATTCCCGATGAAACCGGGGTCCACGAGATCGAGTCCGTTGAACGCAAAATCCTGCCGGCATTGCCGACCGCGACGTAATTGCCACCGGCGTGCGCGACGTCGAAAAGCTCGCTGCCGGCGAAATACCGGCGCGTCCACGAAGTCCCGTCGGGCGAGGTGTAAATCGCCCCCGTCCATCCAACAGGCGCGGAAAAATTGTAGTCCGTGCCTACGGCGACGAACCGGGTGCCGTCGTGGATGACCGCTCTCATCATGACGTTGTTCCCCACCGTGCCGCCGGTCCAGGTCAGGCCATCGAGCGAGGTCCGGTAAGTGCCGGCGCCGGTGCCCACGGCCACGAGTTTGCCGCCGCCGACGACGATGTCATGCAGGTCGGCGGCCGTGGCCGAGGTGCGCACCGCCCACTCCGTTAGAGGATCACCGATGGTGATCGCATGACTGGCGGTAGTGACTCCGCCGAAGGTGTCGGTGGCGGTGAGTTTGACGGAATAGGCGCCGCCCGCCGGGAAGGTGTGGGCGACCGCCGGCCCTTTGGCCAACGGCGTGCCATCCTGGAAATCCCAGATCAAAA
>JBIPMR010000903.1:0-2532 GCA_044369025.1 Luteolibacter sp. | reverse complement strand
CGGTCGGGCGTGCAGCGGCGAACTTCGCCAAAAACAAGATGCACGCAAACGTGTTTATCGTTTACGATAAGATCCACCGGTTGATCCGCGACATCAAGCTCGCGATGGAGCACACAGGGGGCAAGGAGATTTACAAAGCGACGCTCCACGCCAACTTCGTGTTCTCCTTGAACCAGAAGCCATTTGGATCAGGAGAATGGTTCCACAAGAAGGTTGAGTCCTTGGCCCACTTCATGGACACTCACACTAGCGAGAGCTCTGATTTCCGGGCTTATGCACATCTCATCGCACAAGACTTGGGGACAGTGATTCGCGATGAGAATGATTACGATGGCGTCTTCAACTGCTTGCCCGAGATGCCGTCGTTTTCGAAGAAGGGCATCGCACCAAAGTCCATGCGGTGGTTCTCGATCAACCAGGTGTGGCACGAACACAAGCAAGAGTTGTTCACATTGCGGATGGTGCTAGAGCACCACAACGGCGAGGACGTGAACTTGGAAGACGGCCATCTGGACCCAGCGGTTGCGATGCAGGCTGACCCGAAAAAGGACGATAGCTTGCGAGCGAGGCAAACACCGATTCGTCTGTTTGGTTGTTTGTTGTTGGTTTGGTTTGGTTTGGTTTGGTTTGGTTTGGCGGTCGTGGATCGCTTCGCTTGTCCGGCCACCGTTACTTCAGTGGGGTGGGTGTGGGGTGGGTGGGTTCGGTTCGGTTCGGTGCGGTGCTCACTCTAGGAGTTGCAAGCTTTACGGGCCATGGGCGGTGGTATGAAGCTTGCGACGAAGCTCATTACACCATGGTTGCGGCGGCACATGCGGCTGTACTGTGCCGGGACTAAGGTGCGGCTGCTACCCGAGCATCGTTGTTGTATTGCACTCCGAGCAGATCCTTTGGTGTGTTTGTGTTGCATCGCACAAGGGATATGCCCGTGTTTGCATGTCACACACCGACTGAGGTTCGGATAGCTGCCGGAAGGCATGCTGGGATTATTACACCGAGCACGTGAAGTTTGTCAAGACTGGGAAGCACGGCTTGAAGTACTACCTCGCCAACTGCAACGGCCAGTGGCATGCTCACATTGCTACTATCTTGCGGCTTGGACTTTGCGACTTGAACAATCTCAGCGAGGCCGGCTTGTCGCCCGCCGAGTCCATCCTCAACATGCAAGACCACGAAGCTGATGCGGCAGTGATGCTGGAGTTCACAATGCGTTTGTGCGGCAACAGGAGCTTCAGCCACGTGGGTCTGGATTGCCCGCCCTTCTGCTATGCCGGAGTCTTTTCTGGCAAGGTGGCCGACAAGATCGATGCCATGGTCCGCATGCAGAGTCACTGGGACGTCATCGTCAAGCTCGAGAATGCAGCTCACACGTCTGTTGCCATCAGATCGGTGCTTGAGGCTATGACGGACGTGCTTCCGCCGTGTGTTCGCCTTTTGTTCTTGGCGTTCGAGAGTGACGGTTGGGACCCAGCGTCGTTAGCGGGCAGGCGGGTGCTGTCTAACATGCTTGGCGGTATCCCAGACACCAAGGGCGTCGAGGACACGCATCAGCACCTCCGCGATTTGCAGCGGAAGGGCCGGTCGCTAGTTTCGTCAAGGCTGTCTCGGATGAGTGCTTGCGTCGATTCAGGCGTTCTGGAGGAGCGTAACATCAAACACGGGAAGATCTCAAAGGCAGAGTTCGTGTCCTCATTTCGGACCCGTGTTCCTAAGATGGACGGCCGCTTCAAGAGCAGGAAGCACAAGCTGTCGCAGGCTTGGAGCGAAATCATGGATCCCCGCAAGGGCTGGGTGAGCCAGACGCCTGAGGCAAGCCGCGGGGCTTATGCTGCATGGAATTGGGTCTTGGAGTGGTACCCTCCTATCTGCAGTTCACATACACGTCCTGTTTTTCTGTTCAATCGGTGTACACGATGCAACGCAAAGCAACGGGTCGGGCTCTTCCAAGTGGTCTGAGCGTTCGCTTGGCCAGGGCAGTGCCGTTCTGGCATGCGTCGTTTGCACCGATCGATCAAAGGGGATGGCCATTCCAAAACATAGGTACTCGCAGCCACCGCCACGCATTGCCATTGGGACGCCGAGGCTTTCAACGTTGATGCCAGAGTGTCAGGTTGTGTACCTCGAGGGCATGCAGCCCGGCTACTGCGTCGGCAAGACTCAGTGGGGGGCTTTGGTCTGCCCTCTGGAAGAGGTCGGTCAGCATTGCGAGCCGGGTGGTGACCTCCGCAGTGTTTGGTTGCCGACCGGTCGCGTCCAGTGGGTTCACTTGAGCGATCCGAGTCTGTGGTCAGTCGTCCCGCACTCGGCTGTTAGCCCGCTGCGGAGTTCACAGCTGTTAGATGCCTTGCCTCCGAAGCTGTTCATGGTGCAGACTGCCGAGCCAGTGCCATTGTTGAAGTACGTCTTCGGGCGGCCTTGCAAGTTGACCTTTGCCGACTTGGAACATTTGGCCACCGAGTTGGGTTTGGAGCGGCCTGGTCGGAGCCGGCTGCAGCTAATCGAGTCGATCGCAATCCACATCTCCAAGAAGGA
>JBIPMR010000881.1:0-2535 GCA_044369025.1 Luteolibacter sp. | reverse complement strand
TCGCCCCGGTCGGTTACTTTTCAGTCACCGCCGATGGCACCATCACCCAGCTCAATCTGATGGGCGCGGGAATGCTGGGCCGCGAGCGGACCATTTTGTTAGATCGCCGGTTCGTGGAGTTTATCGCCCCGGAAAACCGGGTCTGCTTCGGGAGATTTGTCAGCGGGATTTTCGCCGGACGACCGGTGATGCCCTGCGAGGTCATGCTGCTGCGGCGCGATCAGGCACCCGTCATCGTCAGGCTGACCGGCAGTCTTTCGCCCGACCGCCGGATCTGCCGGATGGCGGCGATGGACCTCACCGAGCAACGCCGCAGCGAGGCCGCATCCCGCGAGAAAATCGAGGATCTGGACAAGATTTTCAACCTCTCCATCGACCTGCTCGGAATCGCAAACCTCGATGGCCGGTTCATCCGCATCAACCCGGCGTTCGGTCGCCTGCTCGGCCATAGCAACGAAGAACTCACCAGCCGTTGCTTCTTGGAATTCATCCATCCGGATGACCGGCAAGCAAGTCAACAGAGCCTATCCGACCTGGGACTCGGCCGGGCGGTGCTGGATTTCGTCAACCGCTACCGCTGCCGGGACGGTTCCTACCGCTGGATTGAATGGAGGATCACCCCTTACCGCGGCGACCTGGTCTGCGCGTTCGGCCGGGACATCACCGCCCGCAAGGAATGGGAGGACGCGCTGCGCCTGTCCGAGGAAAAATTCCGGCGCATTGTGGAATCCTCGCCCACCGCGATGTATCTCTATCAACTCGAAGCCGGCGGCCGGCTGGTCCTGGTGGGATCCAATCCCGCCGCCGATCGCGAGACCGGCATCTCCAGCAAACAACTCTACGGCAAGACGGTGGAGGAGGCGTTTCCGAATCTGGCGAGCACCCAGGTGCCGGAGACCTACAAACGAGTGGCCCGAGGCGAACTGGGCACCCAGTCGTTCGAGATGGCCTATCAGGACCAGCGCGTGACCGGGTTTTTCGAAGTGCGCGTATTCCGCACCGGCCCCGGGACCATCGTGGTCGCCTTCGGCGACATCAGCGAGCGGGTGAAAATCCAGCAGGCATTGAAAAGTTCCCAGGATGAACTCGAATCCCAAGTCGAGCGGCGGACCGCCCAGTTGCAAGAGCGCACCCGCCAGTTGCGGGCTTTGGCGAGTGAACTGACGCAGGCCGAAGAACGCGAAAGGCGGAGAATCGCCCGCCTGATCCATGATCAACTCCAACAGATGTTAGTGGCCGCGCTGCTCAATGCCGGCATGCTCAAACAGAAACTTCCCGGCGAGGCGCCGCACGAGCTGGACCACATCGAGCGCATTATCAGGGACTCCATCCAGATCACCCGCACCCTCACCTCCGAGCTCAGCCCCGCCGTGCTGCACCAGTGCGGCCTGGCGGCGGCGCTCAAGTGGCTGAGCCCGTGGTGCGAGGAAAAATACGGATTGCAGGTCGCGGTGGAGGTGGAGGAAAATGTCGATCCCGGCCTCGATGTCAGCGTCACCCTGTTCCTCTCGGTGCGTGAGTTGCTGTTCAATGCGGTCAAATACTCCGGCGTGAAATCCGCGGCGCTGCGCATGTGGCGCAACCCGGAAGACGGCATCATCCGTATCGAAGTTAGCGATCAGGGTGCTGGCTTCGATGTCGAGGTGGTGCGCGCGCGCGAGGGCACCACCGGCGGCTTCGGTTTGTTCAACATTCGCGAACGGCTGGAGTTGTTAGGCGGCGGATTGGAAACCAAGAGCACTCCGGGAACCGGCAGCCGGTTCATCCTGTGGGTCCCCGCAGTCGGCCCCTTGTCCGCCACCGCCGACAAGGAAACTCCCGCCGACCCCTCCCTTACCGGGCCAAGACCGCCCGCGGCGGCGCCCGCGGTCCACCTTTCGCAAATCGCAGCCGGCGGCGGCAGAATCCGCATCGTCGTGGCGGATGATCATACCGACGTCCGCGAAGGGCTGGTCCGGATTTTCCAAGCCGAGCCGGACTTCGAAGTGGTGGGGCAGGCCACCGACGGTGAAGAGGCGCTGCGGCTTGCACGCGGCTTGCACCCCGATTTTGTGATCATGGACTTGAACATGCCGCGGATGGATGGTCTGGAGGCCACCGCCGCGATCTATCAGGCGGTTCCCTCCGTCCAGGTGATCGGGCTCTCCACCCTTGCGGACGATGAGCACCGCGCGGCGATGATCCGCGCCGGGGCCTTGGATTTGCTCCACAAAAACAGCCCGGCTCCGGTGCTGCTTTCCACCCTCCGAAATTTCGCCAAGGCGCAAAGCCGCCCGGGCTGAACCAAAAACGGCTCGGGCGCTACGGCGCGTAAAGCGTGTCCTCGCGGCGGTTGTTATGCGGGACGATGTCCTGGCCGGGAGTTCCCAGGCTGAGCTTGGAACTCACCGGGAACGCCGAGTTTTTGGCGAGGCTGCTGAGCCGGATGGGCATCGAAAACGTGCGGATGGCGCCGGGAGCGAGCGTGGTGGCGTTGAACTGGCGGGTGCCGGCCGGCGTGCCGACCTCTAACAAAGTATTGACGAGCACCTGGGT
>JBIPMR010000880.1:0-2536 GCA_044369025.1 Luteolibacter sp. | reverse complement strand
ATCTTCGGTGAATGATTGAGATCAGGGTGCTGATTTGATGGGTGGCAGCGAGTGGTTTCTCAAGACGGCTTCCACCGTCTGGTCGGGCAGGATCGGTCCGTGGAATTTTTCAAATCCCGCACGGCGCAATGAGTTACGGACCTCGCTGTGGGCCACGGCGAAGCGTAAATCAATTCCCCGGGCATGCAACGTTTCATCCAGCTCGGCGAGCAACTCGGCGCCCGCCATGTCCACCACCGGGACCGTGCCGAGGAAAAAAACCACGGTTTTGATACCCGGCCCGCGGGCGGCGAGCAGTTCGAAAAAGCGGTCGCGCACATGTTCGGTGTTGAAATAGAGCAGCCCGCCGTTAGGGCGGAAGATGAAGACGCCGGGAATGCGCTCGTTGACCGGGTGGCGGATGGCGTCGGCAAAGTAGTGGGTGCCCGGCACGCGGCCGAGTTCGGTGGTCTGCGGGCGCATCGCACGGCGCAGCAGGAGCAGCAGCGAAAGGATCGCGCAGATCAGCACGCCCATCAGCAGGCCGGACGCCTGCACGCCTAACAACGCGGTGATGGCCACCGCGAATTCGCCGCGGCTGAAGGCCCACATCTGGCGGAGGGCGTCGATCTTGAAAAGCCCGGTGACGGCGGCCAGCACGATGGCGGCCAGCACCGGCTGCGGCAGGAAACGCAGCAGGCCTGATAGAAAGAGCGTGACGATCAGGATCACCAGCGAGGCGATGAAGCCGGACAGCGGGGTTTTCGCGCCGCTGGATTCGTTGACGAGTGATTGGGACATGCCGCCGCTGGCGGGAAATCCCTGGCCGAGGCCGGCGCTGAGGTTGGCCCCGGCGAGTGCGAGGAATTCCTGGTCGGGATTGAGCCGGTAGCCGTGCTTGCGTGCGAACATGCGGCCGATGGCCGAGGTTTCCACCGCACCTAACAAGAAGCAGGCCATCGCCAGCGGCAGCAGCAGGTTGATATCGCTCCCGTGCAAACCCTGCGGGCCGAATCGTGGCAGTCCCTGTGGCACCTCGCCCAGCATCGACACGCCCTGCGCGCCCAAGCCGCCGAAGGCTCCCAGCAACAACCCGCCGAGCACCACCACCAGCGCCCATGGCACGCGCGGCAGGAATTTTTTACCCGCTAACAAGAACACCAGCGCCGCACCGCCGACGGTTAGTGAAACCGGATGGGTGTCGCCGAGGTGGCGGACGAGCTGGCGGAGCCGGTCGGTGAACTCGCCGTGGGAACCGTGAAAGCCGAGCAATTTCGGCAATTGCGAAACCGAGAGATGGATGGCCACACCGCACTTGAAGCCGGTGAGCACGGACTCCGAGATGAAATTGACGATTACCCCGGCGCGGCAAAGGCGGGCGAGGAGGGCGAGCGCGGCGACCATCACCGCGGTGGCGGCGGCCAGCGAGGCGTGGCGCGCGGGGTCGCCTTCGGAGGGCGGCGCCAGCGTCGCCCCCACCGGCAGCGAGATCGCGGAGGTGACCGTGACGCTGGTCTGATTGAAACTGGTGAACAGCCAGAACACCAGGCCGGAAAACAGGCACGCGTAAAGCCCGGCGGACGGCGGCAGGCCGGCCAGCGACGCATCGCCGATACCGGCGGGAATCAGATAGGCGGCCAGCGTGACCCCGGCGACGGCGTCCCCGCGCAGCCAACCCGACTGATAGACCCGCAGCCAGCCGATCGCCGGAACGACTTCGGCGAGACGCGAGGTGAGGGTGCGGCTCATGATTCGAAGGGTCGGGAGGGGACGTCATCCGCCGAGGGCGATGGTGAACGCGACGATGATCACGCCCAGGAACACCATGACCAGACCGGTGGGAATCGGGCGGTAGCCGACAACGCGGCCGAAGGCGAAGCCGCAGACGAAGAGCAGCGCGACGGCGACGCTGAGCGAACCGGTGAACGTCAACACCATGATCAAGCCGAACAACACCTCCGAAATCCGCTCGCAGGGCTCGAGAACGCGCTTGGTGGATATGACACTGCCCTCAGGCATCGGGGTTGGGGTGGATTTCGTGGCGTTGCGCGGCGGGCGTGCCGAACCGGGTCGGATCCATTTCAACACGAAGGTAGAATCAGGCATCCTGGCCTGAACCTGACGCGAATGACCACATACCCTGTGGAATCGAGGTGTCTGCGTAGACATCCCTTGACGCCATGACTCAGAATCCCTAAAATCCATCAGAGTCCGTTGCAATGTCCGACTCGGGGACATTCTCTCGCAGGTCCGCGACCTGCATCGTGGACCATCTCACCTCCAATGAGTTACCGGGAACACAGGTCTCTCCCCACACGCCATGCATCATCCCATCCGCTCATTGATTGTTTTGCTGTGCTTCATTTCCGCAGCCTTGCCGCAGGCTGCCGGAGCCCGCCCGTGGAAAAGCGCCGACGGCCTCCGCACCGTCCAGGGAGAGTTTCTCAAACGCGATGCCGCCACCGTCACCATTCGCCTCGATACCGGCAAGGAGACCCGCTTCGACATCGTGAAACTCCACGCCGACGAGCAAAAGTGGCTGAACCTCAACCACCCG
>JBIPMR010000879.1:0-2539 GCA_044369025.1 Luteolibacter sp. | reverse complement strand
GTTCCGCCTCGACCGCCGGGCTTTTTTCAATTCCCACCGCAGCTACGAGGTGGATTTCGACGAAGTCAAAGGCCAGCATCACGTCAAACGCGCCCTCGAGGTCGCCGCCGCCGGTTCCCACAACCTGCTCATGGTCGGCCCGCCAGGTACGGGCAAATCGATGCTCGCCAAGCGCCTGCCCACCATCATGCCGGACATGACCGAGGATGATGCCATTGAGACGACCAAGATCCATTCGATCACCGGCATGCTGGATCCGATGCGTGCGTTTCTGACGACCCGGCCGTTCCGCTCCCCGCACCACACGATTTCCGACGCCGGTTTGTTAGGCGGTGGCACCAATCCCGGGCCGGGCGAAGTCTCGCTGGCGCATCACGGCGTGCTGTTCCTCGATGAGCTGCCCGAGTTCAGGCGCTCCACGCTGGAGGTTCTCCGGCAGCCGTTAGAAGACGGGCATGTGACGATCTCCCGCGCGGCGGGCTCGCTCACCTTTCCCTCGCGCTTCATGATGGTGGCTGCGATGAATCCTTGTCCTTGCGGCTACTACGGGGACATGAAGCGCGAATGCCGCTGCTCGAACCGGCAGATCGAAAACTACCGCCAGAAAATCTCCGGCCCGCTGTTGGACCGGATCGATTTGCATGTGGAGGTGCCGCTGGTCGATTTCCGCGAGTTATCATCCAACACCAACAGCGGCGAGTCATCGGCAACCATCCGCCAGCGCGTGATCGCTGCGCGCGGCATTCAACTGGAGCGTTTCAAAAAATCCTCCAACTCGACGAACTCGTCCATGGGCTCGCGGCAGGTGAGGCAACATTGCCAGTTAACTGCCGAAGGAAACAGCTATCTGGAACACGCGATGGAGGAAATGAACTTCTCCGCCCGCGCCCACGACCGGATCCTCAAGGTCGCCCGCACGCTGGCCGATCTGGCAGGATCTCCCGCCATTCGTGGCAACGACGTGCTGGAAGCCATCCAATACCGCTCGCTGGACCGGAAGCTGTTTTCATAACCCGTCGCCATAAAAGTCATCCCGCCATTTTTGAGGAAGGTGAAATCCGCCGCATCTACGACGGGCACTCAGAAACCTGGTTTTTTCTGTCGCAGACCTCGTTCCGGTTCTTACACAACCGCCGGATTTTCAGACGGCCAGAAAGTCTTGGAACAAGCAGACAGAACGCCTCGCAAAAGAAGGAAACCAGTCGCTGACCCATTGTTACCAATTGAAATTGCCTGCTGCTGACGGCAAGAAATACCTCACCGACGTCGCCAATGCCGAGACCCTGCTGCGCCTCGTCCAGAGCGTTCCCAGCCCGAAAGCCGAACCGATCAAACTCTGGCCCGCCAAGGTCGGCTACGAAAGAATGCAGGAAATGTCCGATCCCGCGCGCGCCTTCGAACGCGCCCGTGGCAACTGGCAGAAGCACGGCCGCAGCGACAAGTGGATCCAGCAACGCATGACCGGGCAGGAAACCCGCCACAAATTCACGGATTACTGGGCTGGGCACGACATCGAATAGGGGGGCAATACGCCATCCTCACCAATCCAGCTCTCAAATCTGCACCAAGCCACGCTGGACCGCGAGAATCGCCGCTTCGGTGCGGGTTTCCACGCCGAGCTTTGCAAGGATGTTGCGGACGTGCGCTTTGACGGTGAATTCGTTGGCGGCGAGGACGCGGGCGACATCCTTGTTGGATAGTCCGCGGGCAATGAGCGACAGGATTTCCAACTCACGCGCCGTGAGCGCTTGGAAGGCGGCTCGTTCGGCGAGGCGTTCCGCGACGGCAGGGGGCAAATACTGGCGGCCCTCGATCACGGCGCGGATCGCGGCTTCGAGCTGTTTGCTTGGAATGCTTTTCAACAAGTAGCCACTCGCCCCGGCGGTCATGGCACGGTGGATGTCCTCATCTCCATCATAAGTGGTCAGCATCAGCACGCGGGCTTCGGGTTGGGCCTTGCGGATGATTTTCAAGGCATCGATTCCCGTTCCATCCGGCATTTGGAGATCCAGCAATGTCAGGTCCGGTTGGTGCCGGGCGTGGGCGGCGATGGTTTCAGCGACATTGGCGGCCTCTGCTACGACCTCGAAGTCAGGGCGCAGGTCGAGCACCACCCGCAAGCCCTCGCGGAAAAGCTCGTGATCGTCGGCGATGAGGATACGGATCATGGGGCTGGTTCTTCTATCAGGCGGTATGCGGCAGGGTTACCTCGATGCAGGAACCGCCGCCGACTTCGGAATTCACGGTCAATGATGCTCCCAGCAACTGCGCACGCTCGCGCATGTCCTGCTGCCCGTAGTGGGGCCTGTCATTCGCTACGGGCTGGGTGGGGTCGAATCCATGGCCATTGTCTTTCACCGTCAGGACGATCATGCCGTCCTTGCGTAGCAGCGTGACCTCCAGAGTGGTGGCTTGGGCGTGTTTGAGAACATTGCCGACAGCTTCCTGGGCGATGTGCAGAAGCTCGCATTCCTGCTCGTTGGCAAGCCCGGCATCACCGTCGTAAAGGTCCAAAGTGGTGGCGATACCGGTGTCTTCG
>JBIPMR010000877.1:0-2545 GCA_044369025.1 Luteolibacter sp. | reverse complement strand
CCATGGCGACGTGGGCGTCGCCCCAGTTCATCGCATTCGGTCGTCCTGGGCCTAGCAGATACGCGGGTTCTCCTTTCCAGCCCCAGTTGGGAAAGTTCAAGATAACCACAAACCGCACGGCGGGGAATTTTTCCCTCATGACCCGCATGTAAGAGCAAATTTCACGCGCAGCGCCCGGATAGTCGGCCATGCCCTGAATCACTTGAGCGGGGCTGTCCTGGCCGGGTATGGTGAGCCGGCGCATCGGGTCGTCGAGGACGAGATAGTCGGGAGGATGTCCGGCCTGCCAGAGTGACCGAAGTTTCGCGATTTCGACCCGGGCGGTGTGCTCACCCACTCCAGGAACGAGTTGCGGCAGGGCGTGGGAGGGCAGCACGTCCGTGGCTGGATTCCCGGGCTCTTTCAAGACCAGGGAATGATCGAAATAGCCGCACTCCACGCCGATTTTGATTCCACTGTCATGCAGTTTCGCCGCTGCGGCGGCCGCTGTATCCGGCGGGATGCTCAGCGACATCGGCTTTGCAAGTGGCCACAGGGTGTTGATGGCGAAGAAGGCCGTGTCCAAGCCCTGGCGGGTGACCGGCCAGTCATCGTCATTTGCCGTCGCAAGGGTGCCGAGCTCGAAATGGTTGAGCCAGATTTTCGGAGCGGGCAACGTTTCGGCTGCGGCAAGATTTCCCGCCATGGCGAGGAAACAAAGGCCCCGACGCAACCATGGACCCGGCGGAAGCCGGAGCCATGATCGGGACGAAGCGCTTAATAATTGGGTCAAATGATGCTTCATGTGATTCTTTCAGTCGTTTGCGGCTGTTTTACGACCCGGATGAATACCTTCGGTTGGATGCTCGGGCCGAAGGTCGAATCCAGTTGTGCATCCGAGATGCCGAGGGCTATGGGGCCGTAATCCGGAACTCCGTCACCGAAGGCACCGAGCACGCTCAAATCGATGAATGCCTGGTTGGTTGAAACTCGATAGATCAGGCGGTCGGCGATACCGTCTCCGTTGAAATCACCGAGGTAACCAATATCCCCAAGGCCGATGTCGCCAAAGGCAGCATTCCCTTCATCCGCGATGACCCCGGAATCGTTGATTTTATCGCCATCCAGATCTCCGAAGACGAGTTCGGTTTCGGCAACGCCAAGGAACAAAAATGGTAAGTCGATATTACCATCAGGATCGGAAAAGCCGGTGCTGGTCGCAAACCCACTAGGTGGCACTGTCATGTAAGAGGCGATGATTTGTGAGGGGGTCGTGTCACCAATGGCGACGGGTTGTCGCATCACTTTGTCACTCATGCCAAACCGCGCGTGGCGTCATGGCTGTTGGCCACGAACAATAGGGGGAGCGCGACGGCCACGCAGTAGTGATTGAGCTTTGGATGTTTCATGGCATCTCTATGATGTAGATTTTCAGGCGTGGATGCTATCGTGATTCTCCACCTGTGCGTGCTGAAAAACCACCTGTTCGAGACATTCTTTCGGATGTGTGAGTTTGGTCGAATGTGTGGAAGTTGCTGAAAATGAAACGATGAAGGAGGTGCTGTTTGGTAGGCATCCAATCGGATGTGTTGGTGACACACGAAAATCGTCTTTGCAAAACAGGTGGGTAAGAGGGTTTGATACGGCCACGCCACCAACTATGATCATGAAACCCATTGCAGCATGTAACCGCCACTCCTCACGACTCCGGACGCTGGTTTGTGGCCTGCTGCTCACCCTTCCCGCCACGGCCGAGGAATGGGTGGATGCGGCGGATTTCGGGCTTGGCAAATTAACGCCCGGAACCGATGCGACGCCGGTGCTGCGGACGGCGATGGAGGCTTGCATCAAACGCAAGGCGCAGGGGCTGAAGATTCCGGCCGGCGAGTGGCATTTGTTTCCAGATTTCGCCTTCGAGCAGAATCTGGCCGTGGCTAACAACGATCCTGGCATCAAGCGGGTGGTTTTCCCGATCGATGGATTCGAGGGCTTCACGCTCTCGGCGGCGGGCGCGCATTTCGTCTGCCATGGCTCGATGATCCCGATCAGTGCGGAGAATTCCAGGAACGTCTCGCTCAAGGGATTCAGCATCGACTGGGAGCGTCCGTTCAGCCTGCAAGGAGAGGTCGTGGCGGTGCATCCGGAGCTGAACGCCTTTGATCTGAAACTGCATCCGGAAGTCTGTTATGAGATGCGTGGCAGCCGTTTTATTTTCCGGGAAAAGCCCAGCCCTACGGCAAATACGTGGAAGGAATGGGCACCGCCCGTCACGGCCACGCTGGCGTGGCAGCACAATCTGCAGTGGAACATGTGGTTCCAAGGCGGCACCCGGCAGCCGGTGCCGGATGAGTTCCTCTACGCGATGGAGCCGGACCCGCGGGTGGAGGAGCTCGCGCCGCATTTGATCCGGATATTCGAGTCCACCAGGCTCATGCCGAAGCCGGGCATGGTGCTCATCATCAGCGGAATGCTGGATCCTAACCGGACTTCGCCTGCGATTCGCATTTCCGGGTGTAAGGATATTCTACTCGAAGACGTGACCGTGCATCACGCCGGCGGGATGGGC
>JBIPMR010000876.1:0-2546 GCA_044369025.1 Luteolibacter sp. | reverse complement strand
ATGACCGCCGCCAAATCCGGGTTTGTCAGCGAGGGAGTGGTCGAGTTCTGGCTCGACCGCCTGGAAGCGGGTTGCAGCGAGGCGGTGTTCGGATCGGCAGTCGCGGCCATCGCCAAGATGCCCGTCATCGCCCAAGTGCCCTTCGTCGTGGACGTCGAGCGGCTCCTGCCCGCCTATGCCGGCGGCGAGCCGCTGAAACTGCTGCGTCGGACGTCCTTCGCCGACTATCTGGAGGAAATCCGCCCGCGGCTGGAGGCGCTGATGGAAAACGAGTCGAAGCCCAAGGTCATTCCCCGCATTTTCGAGTTCTGGAAGGATCCCGAAGCCTTCCGGGGGATGGTCGGTTGAAAAAACTCACCCATCTTCACCTTTCTGCTTCTCACTCTCTCAGATTTCCATCAGATCTTTGGATAGCACCCCACCTCTTCCATCACCCTCTTCATGAGCCTTCGCATTCTCCACACCGCTGACAACCACATCGGCCTTTCCTTCAACCCATATCCGGAAGCCCGGGAACGCCTGATCGAGGAGCGCTTCGCCTCGCTCGAACGGATGGTCACCACCGCCAACGACCGCAAGGCCCACTTCTTCGTGGTAGCCGGCGACCTGTTCGACAAAACCACCGTCACCAAGGCCCAGATCGAGCGGGCGGTGAAAATCCTCGGGAAATTCGAGGGCGAGGCAGCTCTGGTCCTGGCCGGCAACCACGATTTCTGCGAGGGACCGGATAGCAAACTCTGGAAACACTTTCGCACTATGGCGGAAGACAGCCGGGTGCTTGCCCTAACCGCACCGGGCATCAATGACTTCGAAAGCGATGACTATCGGGTCCGCTTCCACGCCTGCCCATGTCCCAGCAAGCACGGTGAGGAGCACACCCTCGGCTGGGTGGCCGCTGAGGAAAAACCCTCTGACCGCCTGCACATCGGCATCGCCCACGGCAATGTCGAGGGCCTCGGGCTCGATGCCGACCAACGCTATTTCAACATGGCCGACAGCGACTTCCGCAACGCCGGCCTCCACACTTGGCTGCTCGGTCACATCCATGTTCCGGCCCCCGCGCCCGGCACCACCGGCAAGCCGCTTTATTTCATGCCCGGCATCCACACCCCGGACTCGGTGAAATGCAACCACCCCGGTCACGCTTGGTGGATCGAAATGGACGCCGACGGGACCTGCCGCCACGAGCAACTCACCACCGGTGCCATCCGCTTCGTCCGGATGAACCTCAATCTGCAACACGCCAATGACATCCTCGAACTCCGCGCAAAATGCGAATCCCTGGACGCGCCCAACACCATCCTCGATCTCCAGCTCACCGGCCGTCTGCGGGAAAATGAAATCGCCGACCTCAATGCGATGCTCAACGGCATCAGTCCTGCATTCCTGAATTTCTCGCAGGAGCGGAACATCGCCGCAGTGCTCGACGCCGCCGCCATCGCCAAGCGATTCCCCGAAGGCACTCTGCCCAGCGCCCTTCTCCAAGCCTTGCTAACCGACGAAGCCCACCCCGGCGATGCCCATCTGGCTCTCGACATCATCGAACCCCTCCAGAAATCATGAAGCTCCTCTCCATCCACCTCCATCCCTTCGGCGGCACCGCCAACCGCACCTGCACGCTGCATGACGGCATCAACGTGCTCGAAGGCCCCAACGAATTCGGTAAAAGCACCCTGAGCAACGCCCTCTGGCACGCGCTCTTCACGCCAACCAATCTAACTCCCGCGAATCTTCGGAACACCATGGGCCGCTGGTATCCCAAGCCCGGTGGCGACCACGCCCGGATCTCCATCCAGTTCCAAGCCGATGGCCAAATCTGGACTCTCCAAAAAACCTGGGGTGCCGGAGCCGCGTCAAGTCTCCAGGCCGACGGTGCCGCCAGCATCGCCGATCCCGCGAAAGTCCAGGCCCAGCTCGCCACCTTGCTCCGCCGCAACGAAGCCACCTGGCGGCATGTGCTCTTCACCGGCCAGGCGCAACTCGCCGCCACCATGGAGCAACTGCGGACCAGCTCCGGGAAAATCGACGACGTGCAAAGCCTGCTCGCCGGCCCGGCCGCGATCCCCGGCGACATTCCGCCCGACAAACTCACCGCAGCCCTCGCCGCCCGCGTCGCCCAGCACTTCGGCCGCTGGGACATCGGCTCTAATGGCCCTGAAAGTGGCCGCGGCATCGAACGGCCTTGGGCAAATGGCGTCGGCCCCTTGTTGAATGCGTGGTATGCCGTGGCCAGAATCCGCCGCACGCTCGATGAGGTCATCCAACACGAGCAGGCCGTCGATGACATCAACGCGCAAATCCACCGCATCGACGGCGACATGAGCGCCGACGAGGAATTCGTCCGCACCGGCCGCGTCCTCCGCGATGGCCTGGGCAGCCGCGCCGGTCTGGAAGAACGATGCCAACGTCTCACCGGCGGCCTACGCCTCCTCAGAGAAATCATGACCGCCTGGCCAGGTGCCGCCCAAGTGATTCAGGGCAAGGAAACCGAACTCACCGGCGTCACCCAAGACCTCGAATCGCTGGAGACCGAACTCAAGAACGCC
>JBIPMR010000875.1:0-2550 GCA_044369025.1 Luteolibacter sp. | reverse complement strand
ACGGTATTCGCCCAGCAGGCGATCTTCTGGAATGGGATTCATCGGGGGAAAAGGAGGAGGCTCGTTCAGCGGCTGGGCAGCGGTGGCAGCAGCGGCAGATTCGGATCAAAATCGGGGGGCAGCGTTTCTTGGAATTCGGGCAGCAATTCGCCACCGGCGGGAGCGGCGAGCGGCGATTGGGGCAGCCTGGCGGCCAGATCCCGCGGCCATGCCTGGATGTCGAGCACCTCGCCTTTGTAAAGCAACGACACGACTTGGCCGTAGTAGGTGCGCTCGCCGAAAAGGTGTTCGGTTTGGGAATCCTGGGACGGAATGAGGTAGTTCATGCGCAGGCTTTCCTCGCCGCCGGCCCAATCGAAGGGCAGGGAAACCCATTGCTCGGTGACCCAGGATTTGTCCTCCAGCTGGACGATCTCGCCCTTGGAGGTGCGGTTGAAAAACAGGACGGAGACGGAAATTTCCCCGACGTCGATTTCCTCCGTCGGAGCCTTTTGCACCGGGATGGTGAGGATGACGCGCTGGCCCTCGTCGCCGGGCGGTTCGCTGAAGATGCGGACGCGGCCGAGTGCGAGTTTGCCGAGCATCGCGCCGGGCTGCTCGAAGCCGTCGCGGAGTTTCGCGGCAGCGAGTTCGTAAAGGGTGCCGGCGCCGGAAACGCCCATTTGGAAGACCTTTTCGTAGTGGGCGGCGGAGACGTCGAAGACGCCCATTTGCTCGTGCACGAGGCCCATTTCGTAGTGGACGTTGGGTTCTTCGGGCGCTTGTGAGAGCGCCTCTTCAAGTTTCATGATCGCCAGCCCCATGTCACCGGCCACCCGGGCCTGCCGGGCCTCTTGGACGAGGCGCTCGGCCCGCGGGTCATCGATCTCGGGGGTATTCACCGGCGTCGGCGCGACGGCTGGCGCGAAAGGCGCGGCTGCCGCGGGAGCCGGCGGGCGCGAAACGATCGGATTCTGTGGGTTGTCGGCCTCGCTGGCCGCGGCCGGAACCCGGATGACCACGGTTTTCGGGACGATTTTCTCGATGTAGCGCACCTGGCGGGATTGATCGAATTTGGTGGCGAGGGCCATGCCCGCCACCAGCAACTGAATGAAGGCGATCAGGCCTAACATCCAGCAGGAAAGTGCAAACACAGGCAGTCTGGCGGGATCAACGGCCTTGCGGTTTGCGCGTATCATGCGCGCACGATGCCCGGCACGCCCGGGGTTGTCAATCCGGCGACTGCCACCCGCCCGCGACACGGGCGGGTGAATTCCAAAAATTTGAGCGTGATATCGTCGAAGCTTCTGAAATATTCGGGGCCGCTTCGACGTTAGAGAAGCACGATCGGTAACCTCGCCTGAACCCAGCCAAAACATGCAAAGCTCATCCCGCCGCAATTTTCTCAAAACCACCGCCGCACTTGCCGGCACCGCTTTTGCCCCGAATCTCCTGTTGGGTCAGGAAAAAGCCCTCAAGCAACTCAACGTCGCGGCCGTCGGGTGTGGCGGCAAGGGCTTGAGCGACATCTCGGAAATCGCCAGCGGCAACCGCATCGCCTTCCTCTGCGACGTCGATAAAAACATGGCCAAGGGTGCCATCGAGCGCTTCCCGGATGCGAAATTTTTCTCCGACTACCGCGAAATGTTCGCCGCCGTGGCCGACCAGATCGACGTGGTGACCGTTTCCACGCCGGATCACATGCACTTCCCGATCGCGGTCGAGGCCATCCGCCATGGCAAGCCGGTGATGGTCCAGAAGCCGCTTTGCAATTCGCTGTGGGAAGCCCGCGCGCTTTCCAACTACGCCAAGGAAAAAGGCGTGCTCACCGTGATGGGCAACCAAGGCGCGACGATGGCCGGCACCCGCGTCCTGCGCGAATGGCTCGAATCCGGGCTCATCGGCGACGTGACGGAAGTTCACTACTGGACAAATCGCCCGATCTGGCCACAGGGCCCCGGCCTCGAATTCCCCGGCAAACCCGTTCCCGAGCAGATCAATTGGGACGTCTGGCAGGGCACTTGCGCCACCGACCGCCCCTACAACCCGGCCATCCACCCCTTCAAATGGCGGGGATTCTGGGACTACGGCTGCGGTGCCCTCGGCGACATCGGCTGCCACAGCTTCAACTCGGCATTCTGGGCGCTCGACCTCAAAGGCGACTTCGTCGTCGAAGCGAGCAAGGTTTCGGAGTTCGATGAAAACATGGCCCCCAAGCGCTCGACCATCGTTTATGATTTCCCGGCCAAGGGCAAACGCGGTCCGGTCAAAGTGATCTGGCAGGACGGCGTGAACAACCCCAACACCGACAAGGATTTCGTCCGCCCGCCGGGCATTCCGGACGATCTCCA
Source organism: Luteolibacter sp. (assembly GCA_044369025.1). Taxonomy (GTDB): domain Bacteria; phylum Verrucomicrobiota; class Verrucomicrobiia; order Verrucomicrobiales; family Akkermansiaceae; genus Luteolibacter. The sequence goes on along the minus strand of JBIPMR010000875.1, from coordinate 220 downwards.
GCTCAACGAAGGTTTCGGCCAGGTGTTCGTCGGCACCGAGGGCACGATTTTCATCAACGATGCCTATTGCGCCTCGACGCCCCTCGTTTTCCCGGAAGCGCTTCGCGAGAAAACCCGTGCGATCCAGAAAGTTTACCCCCGCGTCGTCGGCGGCCCGACCCAGGAACTCTGCCGCGCGGTCCGCGGAGACGGCCCGAAGCCGATCTCCAACTTCGAGGAC
>JBIPMR010000874.1:0-2552 GCA_044369025.1 Luteolibacter sp. | reverse complement strand
GGATAGTGAGTTCTGATCCATCAGGATCGGAGGTCGCGGCGGCAGGGCATCGGGAACCAATGCCTTGAACGGCTCGTCCCTCGTGGAAACGGTCACGTAGCGCCGTGTTTTGCGTGATTTCACCTCCACGGGCTGCCCTAAAATTGGATTTCGGAAAGCTCTCATTTCAACTTTGCGACATACTTGGAATTTAAAAGCCCGGAATTCCAAGTTCCCGCCATCATCGGCCGCGATGATTGAAATCTGCCAGAAAGATCAAGGCAGAGTTTATCTGCCGCGCAAATTTCAAGCAAAACACCCCCCTCCCGGTTTCCCGAGAGAGGGTGGTGGATGCCTAACGAACTCCAAAACATCCTGTGCATCCCTCCCTACCCCATTGACGGCAACGTGGATGATGCGGTGCTCGTCGAAGCCGCGGCGCTTTGTCGCGAGCGGCGGGCATTTCTGATCCTCGACGCACCCACCGCGTGGGATGAAATCAGCGATGCGGTGAGCGGGGTGGATGGCATCGCCGCCGCGGCCGGCACCGACAACGCGCGCAATGCCGCGGTGTTCTTCCCGCGCCTGCGGATGAACATCGGCGGCTTTTTGCAAACCCTCTTCCGCCAAGGTGCCTTCCAAGGCAGCTCGCCGCAGGAGGCCTATTTCGTGAAATGCGACCGCAGCACCACCAGCCAGACCGACATCAACAACGGTATCGTCAACATCCTCATCGGCTACGCCCCGCTCAAGCCCGCCGAATTCTTTGTCGAGAATGTTGCCTGCACCTCCGACGTCAACGCCTGCTCGCGTGACCGCGACTTTCCCTCAGCCGGTCACGCGGCCGCTGGTGCCGCCGGTGACTCGCCCCATTTCAGAAACCGAAGTCTTTGCTCCCGAGATCGCCATTCGGGGGGAACCTCTGGCAGAGCGGCCGGCCCATAGGCGAGACTCACCTTTGCCGAATGTGCCGCATCCGGTCATTGCACGCACGGGCCGGGACCCCGGCAACTCCCCAACCGACGCCGCAGGTGACCATCACCATCGGCCGCGTGGAAATGCGCGCGGCGGCCCCTGCGGTTCAGCCGTCACCACCACCTACGGTTAGTCGTCCGCCGCTCCGCCTCGAAACCTATCTGCGCCGGAGCGCCACCCGATCCGCATGAGCAATCCCCGGGCCATCGCGCTGCCGCCGGACCGCGTTCAGATCGGCACCGACCAGCCGAGCCGGTTGAATTTGTTTCTCTACCAAATCACCCACAACGAAGCGCTCGGCAACGACCGCCTGCCCGTCCGCAACGGCGACCGCACCTTGGTCAATATCCCGCAACCCGCGCTCAGCTGGTGGCCGGTGGTTTCGAATTCCCTCCGTTCGCTCCGGATGCGGAAGCGGCGGTGCCGGTATTCACCGCCACCGTCCCGGAAAATCTCCGCGGGACCACCCTGCCGCTGCGCCTGCGTGTCGATGGCGTGGACAGCCTGTTCGTCGACCGCAGCGCCAACCCGCCCGTCTGCGGCGCGCTCCGCCGAATAGCGAGAGATCTTTGCGTTTCTGCAAATTAGGCAGAGACGAAGTATCTGGCAAGAGGCGGGCCCAAGGGCGCCTTTCCCCAATCAGGAAAGGGAGCCTTCGAGGCGTCCGAGCACTTCCTGATAGGCTTCCATCACGTTGCCGAGATCGCGGCGGAAACGGTCTTTGTCCATTTTCTCACCGGTCTTGAGATCCCAGAGCCGGCAGCCGTCGGGGCTGATTTCATCGGCGAGTACAATCACCGAGGGATCGGAAACGAGGCGGCCGAACTCGAGTTTGAAATCAACCAGCTTGAGACCGGCTTTGGCGAAGAAGTCCTTGAGGATTTCATTCACTTTCAGCGCGGATTGGCGCAGGTGGACCAGGTCTTCCGGAGTGGCGAGGCCCATTTCACGGATGTAATCGTCGTTGATCAACGGATCGCCGAGTTCATCGCTTTTGTAGGAGAACTCGATGACCGGTTGCGAAAACTCGCGGCCTTCCTCGATGCCGGTGCGCTTGCAGTAGCTGCCGGCGGAAACATTCCGCACGATCACCTCGACCATCAGGATGGTGACCTTCTTGACCTCGACATTGGTCTCATCGAGCTGGCGGACGAAGTGCGTCGGCACGCCCGCGTTTTCGAGAAATCCGTAGATCAGGGTGCTGATCGCATTGTTCAAGCGGCCTTTGTTCTCAAAGCTCGCCTTCTTCTCACCGTTGAAGGCGGTGGCGTCGTTCTTGAACTCCATGCGCAGGGTGTCCGGGTTCTCCGTGGCCCAAAGTCGCTTGGCCTTGCCTTCGTAAAGCGGTGTCATCCATGAGTGGTAAAAGCCCGCCCCGCCGCGGTCAAGAGCGCTGAAACCGATGGCGCCAAATCCTTGCGATTTCCATGCCGGATCCCGGATTCCGCAAATGAAATTGGAAATTCAGTCCTTGCTCACTACCTGCGGTTGCGGAAGCTCCATGGCCGAAGAATGGCGGAAAAGGCTGCCAAAACCCCGTCGCGCCGCCTGCTCGGAGGCTGGGCCGCGGAAGCGCCGGCTCACAAGGTGCCCGGCAA
>JBIPMR010000873.1:0-2553 GCA_044369025.1 Luteolibacter sp. | reverse complement strand
CACCCGCCCGACGCGGGTCAACCCATTTTGTGTAGGTTTCGTGATTTTTTTTGATCATTCCCCGCGAGCCCTTGTGGAATATGGGGTTTTTTGCATCCCGATCTAGCAGCCATTGGTGGTTTTCGGCCTTGGGCACCGGCCAAAGGTGAGTTGGACAGCATGAATCGGTGACGAATCCGCCATGACGAACCCAAATCAGGCGCAAGTCGGTGGAGATCCCGTTATTCCGCGGCGGCGGGCAAACGGAGAGTCACGGAGAATCCACCGCCAAGGGGGATTGCGGCGGAAGTCTCACCGCCGCAGGCTTCGATGGCGGTGCGGACGATTGCCAGGCCGAGACCGTTGCCACCGGTGTCGCGGCTACGCGAACGATCAGGACGGTAGAAGGGTTCGAACAGGCGTGGCAATTCTTCGACGGGCACGCCAGGGCCGTTGTCGGTGAAGGAAAGGGCAATGTGGGCGTCCTGTTCCGCCGCATGGATGCGGAGTGTTGCATCGGAGCCGGCATGGAGGCAGGCATTGCGGACCAGATTTCCGACGGCACGGACTAACAGGACGGGATCCGCCATGGCGGCAAGGTCGGAGGCAATCTGGATCTCGGTGGTGATCGATCCGCCCTCCCTGGCAACGACCTCTTGGACGAGCGGCCCGATCCGGATGGACTGGCAGCGTGGCTGGCGGTTTCCCGCCCGGGAAAACGCGAGGATTTCCTCGACCAGCGTGGCGAGTTCCTGGGCATCGGCTTCGATGGATGCGAGATGGGGTTGATCCGCCTCACCGAGCTTCATTTCCAGAATGCCGAGGGCGGTTCGCAAGCGGGCAAGCGGCGCGCACAGCTCGTGGGCGGCGTCTCCGAGAAAACGTTTCTGGCCGGACACCAAGTGGTCGAGCCTGACCGCCATCCCCTCGACAGCGGCTCCCAGGTTGCCGAGTTCGTCATTTCCCCGGGGCGGCAGTGAGATTTTGAAGTCGCCGGCGGCAATCCGATCCGTCGCGCCGGTTAGCTTCCGCAAGTAGCGGGAGATGCCTAACACAAATGGCGTCCAGAAAGCCAGACTCAACCCGAGCACGGCAAGCCCTCCCCAGAGCCAGGGTTTGAAATCGAAAAACATGCCGGACCCGTCAAGACGATCGGCGTGGATGATGAGCAGGTGCTGCCGGTTCGGTTGCGCTTGGTGGCCCGGCAGCATCAGCTCGACGCCCGCCCAGTAGCCGTTGCCATGATCGCCCCGGAGGAGGAAAACCGGGCGGCTGGTGGGTTTTCCGGAGGGATCGGGACGCTCCACAAGATCTCTAGCAGGACGCTCCGGGCCGGGTCGTTCATCTGGCGGCTCCCCCCTGCCGGGCGGGCGGGGTCCCCGGCGACCGGGTGGTCCGGGCGGTCCGGGCGGTGGCGGCGGCAGGGTTGTCAGCGCCCGATCAAGGACGTTCGCGGGCATGGCGAGCGGGAAACTTTCCGGCTTTGTAAAATCAAAGATGGCGGCGGCGACCTTCTTTTTTGCGGCCAGGGATTGAAGGGCGGCGTTCCACTTCGGGCGCGGGAGATCGGTCAGTTCGGCTCGGGCTTGCTCGCCAAACTCCCGGAGCCTTTCACCCGCCGACCCGCTCAGCAGGGAATCCAGTCCCAACCGCAGCTGCCAGCCGACAAAGGCGACGAAGGCCAGCGCGAGCAGAAGGAGGTGCAGCAGCAGCCAACCTAACACCTTTGCAAGCAGCGGGAAGTGGGGACGCTTTTTCATGTTCCGCGCGGTTCCGGTGTCCCGGGTTCGTGGAGCGAGTAACCGATTCCGCGGATGGTGCGGATGAAGCGCGGGTTTTTCGCGTCATCGCCGAGCTTTTTGCGAAGTGAGGAGACATGCACGTCGATCGACCGGTCGAAGATATCGAATCGCCGGTCGGAGACTTCCTCGATCAGGCGTTCACGGGTTTTGACACGGCCTTTGGATTTCAAGAGCGAGGTCAGGATGGCGAACTCGAGGGTGGTTAGATCGAGCGGGATGTCGCCGAGGACCACGGTGTGGGTTTCCTCGCAAAGCCGGAGCGTTCCCGCAACGAGTTCGCGCGGGGCGTCATCCGCGGGTTCGACGCGGGAGCGCCGGGTGACGGCGCGAAGGCGGGCGAGGAGTTCGCGAGAGGAAAAAGTTTTGGGCAGGTAATCATCCGCGCCGATCTCCAGGCCCACGATCCGGTCCGCCTCCTCGCCGAGGGCGGTGAGCATGAGCACGGGGACATCGGATTTCTTGCGGAGTTCGCGCAACACGGCGATGCCATCCATGCCCGGCATCATCACGTCGAGAATCACGGCGACATAAGGCGCGGCGAGCGCTTCCGCCAGACCATCGGGACCGTTGTGCCGCAGTTCCACCTGATAGCCCATGGGTGTTAGGTAGTCCCGGATGAGGCCGGCAAGCTTGCGATCGTCATCGACGACCAGGAGACGGTGATTGGCCCGGATTTCCATCGTTAAGTCGGGTTTTAGCAGGGACCGGAGGATCTCGCCTACAGGTTTTACACAAATTTAACACTTCCGGGGGGATTTCCACATACCGGGGT
>JBIPMR010000123.1:0-7887 GCA_044369025.1 Luteolibacter sp. | reverse complement strand
TTCCGCGCGCTGGATGCTGCCGTGGAAGGAGACGGCGTGGCGGATCGGGTATTTCTCCATCGCTTTGCGCAGGGCGATGAGGGAGGCGAGCATGTCGGCTTCGATTTCCTCGCTCCACGGGCCTTTGTCGGGCCGGACAAAAGTGTTTTTCCGGATCAGTTCCGCGACTTCCTCGCGCGAGACGGCGATGCTGATGATCTTGTAATCGGATAGGATGGGCGGGTCGTATTCCATCGCCCGCTTGAACGAGAGCAGGTGGAAGGTTTCGCCGTAGGTGGCGGGATCATCCATGCTGAGCACGGTGTCGCTATGGCCCTTGTAGCGCCGCTCGGTGGCGGTCATGAACAGGCGACGGCGGATGGTCAGGTTCTTGTCGTGGAGCAGGTGGGAGAAGAGCTTTTCGCCATCACCGACGGTCTTGTGCGCCTCGTCCATGATGCCGAGGTCGAAGGTGAACTTGGCGGCGCGCGCGGCTTTGGCGAGTGCCTCGCCGCTCTGATAGGTGGTGAAAACGACGGTGAGGCCGCGGTGTTTGCGTTTCAACCACGCGGCGATTTCCTGGGGATCGGTGAGGCAGGGAACGCCGAGGTCCTGGCGCAGGACGGCGCTGTCATCGCGCTCGACACGGCCGGCGGATTCATCACTGCAGACGCAGATCCACTCGACGGCCTGTTGGTTCGCCTGGGTTTCGCGCAGCCAGACTTTAAGCGTCTGGCGGATGAGCGCGAGGCTGGGCACGGCGATGACGATGCTGCGGGCACCGAGTTCCCCGGCGATCCAATACGCGGTGAGGCTCTTGCCACTGCCACAGGGCATGATGAGTTTGCCGCGCGTGGCTTTCCCGATGACAAAATGCCCGTGGCCGTCCTTCAACGCACCCTTCTGGTGCGGCATGGGTTTGAGCGGTTTCAGCAGCGCCGGCTTGTGAGCGAGGTGGGCGCGGAGGCGTTTGAGGAAATCGGCATCGAGCGCCTGCCAGACATCCAGCGCGCAGAAGCCGATGCGTTGCTGGTCCTTGAGCACATGGGTGATGCGCTCGGTGGTGGAGCAGATAACGCCGAAGGTGAAGCCCCGGCAGACACCGAAGGTGAGGCCGGTGAAGGTGGAGAGATCGCGCCAAGTCAGCGAGTGATCGGTGTCATGGCGATACTTGCATTGGACGGCCCAGAACTCGCCGTCGTGGGTCTCGGCGACGATGTCGATGCCTTGGTCGGTGGCGGGGAGTTTGAGTTTCCGCGCGATGGCTTGCGGGACTTCGCCGCCCAGCCAGACGTGTTTGAGCTTGCTGGCGTATTCCGGTTCCAGTTGGAAGTAGGCTTTGACGAGTTCTTCGAAGAAGTCGCCTTTTTGCTTCTCGGGGAAAGTCTGCCACTTGGCTTGGATGTCCCGCCATGACGCGCAGCCACGGATCGCGTCTGCCAAGCTGCTTTGTTTGTTTACCTGCGTCATGGGAAAGTGGGGTAAAAGCGGGATCAGGAACCCGGACTCTTCATGGAATCGCCGGTGAGAATGGCGGTGAGGGCCGGATTGATATAATAGTTGGATCGGCCGATTTTTTGTTTTTGGAGAAAACCGCCGCTGACGAGGGCTTCGAGATATTTGGTGGCGGTGAGGCGGGAGACCTTCAGATCCCGTTCGATGAATTCGACCTTGGTGTAGGGATGGTCGAAGAGGTTGTTGATGAGGTCTTGGCTGTAAAATTTGTACGAGGCACGGATGTTTCGTTTGGTTTCCATCAGCGCTTTCTTGACCGCTTGAATGGTAGCGATCGCCTCCACCGAGGTTTCCTCAACGGCGGTCAGCATGTAGAGAATCCATTCTTCCCAGGTGTCCTGGGTCCGGACGGACTGGAGCAGGCGATAGTAATCCGCCTTGGTGCGGACGAGGTGGCGGCTGAGATAGAGCACCGGGATATCGAGCAAGCCCTGTTGCACCAGATAGAGAACGTTGATGATCCGTCCGGTGCGTCCGTTGCCGTCGTAGAACGGGTGAATGCTTTCGAATTGGTGGTGGATCAACGCCATTTTGATCAGTGGGTCGGCATCGAACAGATGCTCTTCATTGATAAAGCGTTCGAGGTCGCTCATCGCCGTTTCGATTTCATCCGGATTCTGCGGCGGTGCGTAAACCGTTTGGCCAGATCCATCCTTGAGCGCGGTGCCGGGGACTTTGCGAAAACCCGCGTTGTTTTGCTCCAACGTCGCTTGGATTTCGAGAATCTGGCGGTTGGTAAGCAGTCCGTTTCCGACCACGCCGGTAAATCCAACCTGCAAGGCCTGCCGGTAGCGGAGAACTTCTTTGGCCGCAGGGCCGAGCAAACTGCCCGAACTCAGGTCGCCTCGAAACAGTTCGTCGTGGGTGGTGACGATGTTTTCGATCTCCGAACTATCCTTGGCTTCCTGCATGGCCAAGGTGTTGATCAGGATCCCCCGGTTGGGAATGGATTCGACGACCCCTTTGAGTTCCGCCAGCTTCCTGCTCGCGCTGGCCAGTTTTTTGAGAATGGCAGGTGTCTCAAAGCGGGCTGCGGAGAGATTCTGGAGCGGGAGGATATTGGCGGGCGTATCCATGGGGACCCGCATAGAGAATCGGCTTTTTCTATGCACGTCGAGATAACGTGCATATTAAATCGCCCTTTAATGCGCACGTTATTTCGGCGTGTATCGGAAATGGGTATTTCCAATATACGTCTGAAAACGCCTCAAGCGTGATACTCCTGAATACTCTTCACCGTGAATTCACGGGTTTTGAGCGAGCGGATCGCCTTCACCGACGCTTCGGCGGCGGAGAGGTTGGTGGCGTGGGAGATCTTTTGGGCGATCGCGGTGGAGCGGATCAGGATCTCGTCGGCGCGGGATTCGTGGGTGGACGGGGTGTTGATGATGAAGTGGATTTCGTGGTTTTTCATCATGTCGATCACGTTCGGGCGGGCCTGCTCGAGGACCTTGTAAACGCGGTGGCTCGCGATGCCTTCGGCGACGAGGCGGGTGTGGGTGCCGCCGGTGGAGTAAATTTTGAAGCCGAGTTCGACGAGGTCGCGGGCGACAGCGACGGCGCGGTTTTTATCGAGATCGGCGACGGAGAGGAAGACGTTGCCTTCGGTGGGCAGCGGGTTGAAGGCGCTGATCTGGGACTTGGCGTAGGCCATGCCCCAATCGGCGTCGATGCCCATGACCTCGCCGGTGGAGCGCATTTCCGGGCCGAGCACGATGTCGATGCCGGGGAAGCGGTTCCACGGGAAGACGGCTTCTTTGACCGAGAAATGGGTCGGCACGATGGTCTGGGTGTAACCGAGGTCCTTGAGTTTTTCGCCGACCATGACCTTGGCGGCAAGCTTGGCGAGCGAGACGCCGGTGGCTTTGCTGACAAACGGCACGGTGCGGGAGGCGCGCGGATTGACCTCGATGACATAGAGGGTTTCGTCCTTCACCGCGAACTGGATGTTCATCAGGCCCTTGACGTTGAGCTCGCGGGCGAGATCGATAGCGGCGCGGGTGATTTCCGCCTTGATCGAATCTGATAGCGAGAACGACGGGATGACGCAGGCGGAGTCGCCGGAGTGGATGCCGGCCTGTTCGATGTGCTCCATGATCGCGCCGACGACCGAGGTTTCGCCGTCGCTGATGCAATCGACATCGACCTCGGTGGCGTTGTCGAGGAAGCGGTCGACGAGCACCGGGCGCTCAGGCGAGGCGATGACGGCCTCGCGCATGTAGCGGGTGAGCTCGGTGTCGCAGTAAACGATCACCATGCCCCGGCCGCCGAGCACGAAGGACGGGCGGACAAGCACCGGGTAGCCGATGCGGTTGGCGATGACGATGGCTTCGGCTTCGTTGGTGGCGGTGCCGGCTTCGGCTTGTTTGAGGTTGAGCTTGTCGAGCAGGGCGGAGAAGAATTTGCGGTCTTCGGCTTGTTCGATGGATTTCGGCGAGGTGCCGATGATGGGGACGCCGTGGCGTTCGAGGTCGGCGGCGAGGTTGAGCGGGGTTTGGCCGCCGAACTGGACGATCACGCCGAAGGGTTGTTCCTGATCGCAGATGTTGAGCACGTCCTCGAGGGTGAGGGGCTCGAAGAAGAGTTTGTCCGAGGTGTCGTAGTCGGTGGAGACGGTCTCGGGGTTCGAGTTGACCATGATGGTTTCGTAGCCGAGCTCCTTGAGGGCGAAGGCGGCGTGGACGCAGCAATAGTCGAACTCGATGCCCTGGCCGATCCGGTTAGGACCACCGCCGAGGATGATGATTTTCTTTTTGTCCGACTGGCGGGCTTCGTTTTCGTCGCCGTAGGTGGAGTAGAAATACGGGGTGTAGGCTTCGAATTCGGCGGCGCAGGTATCGACGAGGCGATAGGTGGGGATGATGCCGTGAGCTTTGCGTTTGGCGCGGATTTCGTCTTCGGTGGTGCCTTGGAATTTGGCGATCTGGCGGTCGGAGAAGCCGAGTTTTTTCAGGCGGCGGAGCTCGGCGGGGGATTGGCTCGTGGGCGAGACGCCCACGCTCCTCGAGCCTTCATCGGCGATTTGTTTGAGGTGGCCGAGGAACCAGGGATCGATCTGGGTGGCGTCGAAAACTTCTTTGATGGTCCAGCCGTTGACGAAGGCGGTTTGCAGCCAGAAAATGCGCTCGGCATTGGGGATCTGGAGCTTGCGGGTGATTTCGTCCTTGGTCGGGTTTTGCGGGTCCTTGGTATCGAAGCCGAAGCCCCAGCGGCCGGTTTCGAGCGAGCGCAGGCATTTCTGCATCGACTCTTTGAAGGTGCGGCCGATGGACATCGCCTCGCCGACGGATTTCATCGAGGTGGTGAGAACGGGATTCGCGGTCGGGAATTTCTCGAAAGTGAAGCGCGGGATTTTGGTGACCACGTAGTCGATGGTCGGCTCGAAAGACGCGGGGGTTTCGCGGGTGATGTCGTTGGGCAGCTCGTCGAGGGTGTAACCGACGGCGAGCTTGGCGGCGATTTTCGCGATGGGGAATCCGGTGGCTTTCGAGGCGAGCGCGGAGGAACGGGAAACACGCGGGTTCATCTCGATGACGATCATCCGGCCGGTCTTCGGGTCGGTGGCGAACTGGATGTTGGAACCGCCGGTTTCGACGCCGATCTCGCGGATCACGGCGAAGGAGGCGTCGCGCATGATCTGGTATTCGCGGTCGGTGAGGGTCTGGATCGGCGCGACGGTGATGGAGTCGCCGGTGTGGACGCCCATCGGGTCGAGGTTTTCGATCGAGCAGATGACCACGCAGTTGTCGGCGCAGTCGCGCATGACTTCCATTTCGAACTCTTTCCAGCCGAGCAGGGACTCGTCGATGAGGACTTCCGAAACCGGCGAGAGGTCGAGGCCGCGGGTGATGATTTCCTCGAATTCCTCGCGGTTGTAGGCGATGCCGCCGCCTTGGCCGCCGAGGGTGAAAGCGGGGCGGATGATCAGCGGGAAGGTGCCGATTTCTTCGGCGACTTTTTTCGCCTCTTCCATGGTGTGGGCGATGCCGGAGCGCGGCATGTCGAGGCCGATGCGGATCATCGCTTCCTTGAACAGCTGGCGGTCCTCGCCCATGTCGATGGCCTCGGCCTTGGCGCCGATCATTTTGACGCCATGTTTCTCGAGCGTGCCGGATTTAAAAAGCGACATCGAGGTGTTGAGCGCCGTCTGACCGCCGAGGGTGGGGAGGAGGGCGTCCGGTTTCTCGCGGATGATGATTTTTTCGACCACTTCCGGGGTGATCGGCTCGATGTAGGTGCGGTGGGCGAATTCCGGATCGGTCATGATCGTGGCCGGATTCGAGTTCACCAGGATCACTTCATAACCCTCTTCTTTCAACGCCTTGCACGCCTGGACGCCGGAGTAATCGAACTCGCAGCCTTGGCCGATGACGATGGGGCCGGAGCCGATGACGAGGATTTTGCGGATCGAGGTGTCTTTGGGCATGGTGGTGAGCAGGTTCGGAAAGGCCGCCGCGCGGCTAAATTTGCAGGTGTGTGGCAGGGATCACCGGGCTTGTAAAGGGTGGGATGCGGCAAGATCCGGTGAGGGCACGGTTCGCGAGCCTTGACGCAAGGAGGGGCGGATATCGGATCGCCCATGCCCATGAGAAGACCCTGAAAAGCGATTCTCTCACCTCATGGGCTCCCCATGGGCAAGGCGGACAGATTCCGCCTCTCCTTGGGCACGCTTGTGGCAGCTCAGCGCTGGCTGACGGGCGGATCCAGAATCTCGCGCATCACCAGGGCGCGGCGGAGTTCGCCATTGTTGCGGAGGCGGGCCCGCAGGCTGACCGGGGCGGTGATGACGGCCGCTTTGGCGGTGGATTTCGAGGCGGCCACGCGCGCCCGGGTGGCCGAGGCCCCGCCGGAGGTGGTGGCCTTGGTTTCGCGGATTTGGCGCAGGCGCTCGGCGAGGTCCTGCTGGTGCTTGAGCGTGGCGGCCGCCTCCCGAGCGGACTCGAAGGCGGCCATCGGCAGGGCCGGCGGCATGGCAGGGCGGATCAGCGGCGGGGGAGTGGCGGGTTCCGGCTGTTGCTCCCATTCGTAGTCTTCGGGATCGCCGGTTTCGGTTTCCTGCCGGGATTCCTCGCGCTCGGCGTTTTTCGCATCAAACCGACTTTTGAGCCATGACCCGAGGGCCAGGAGCACGAGCAAGACGATTTGAAAGTTGTCAGAAATCCAGTCCATCGGGAGCGGGTGTTAGAGAGACTCAGGCACCCTCGGATTTGGAGATGCTGCTGCGCATTTCGGTGTCCGATTTGACGTTTTCCATCTTGTAGTAGTCCATCACGCCGAGGCGGCCGCTGCGGAAGGCTTCGGCGATGGCGAGCGGGACTTGGGCCTCGGCTTCGACGACTTTGGCTTTCATTTCCGCGACGCGGGCGACCATTTCCTGTTCGAGGGCGACGGCGGCGGCACGGCGGATTTCGGCTTGGGCTTGGGCCATGTTTTTGTTGGCTTCGGCTTGGGCTTCCTGGAGTTGCGCGCCGACGTTTTCGCCGACATCGACGTCCGCGATGTCGATGGAGAGGATTTCGAAAGCGGTGCCGACGTCGAGGCCGCGATGAAGGACGACTTTGGAAATGCTGTCGGGGGATTCGAGCACGGTTTTGTAGGATTCCGCCGAGCCGATGGTGGTGACGATGCCCTCGCCGACGCGGGCGATGATGGTTTCTTCTTTGGCACCGCCGACGAAGCGGTCGAGGTTGGTGCGGACGGTGACGCGGGCACGGACTTTCACCTGGATGCCATCCTTGGCGACGCCGTCGATGGTGGTGCGGCCGGAGGCGGGATTCGGGCAATCGATGACTTTCGGATCGACGGAAGTGCGGACGGCTTCGACCACGCTTTTGCCGGAGCCTTTGGTGGCGAGATCGATGGCGCAAGCGCGGTTCCAATCGAGCTCGATCCCGGCTTTGCGGGCGGCGATGAGCGCTTGGATGGTCGGGATGACATTGCCGCCGGCGAGGAAGTGAGCCTCGATGTCATCGATCGGAATTTCGATGCCGGCTTTCTTGGCGGTGATCCGCGCATCGACCACCATGCCGTAGGGCACTTGGCGGAGGCGCATGGCGATGAGATCGGTGAAGCCGACATAAGCACCCGCCAGCCAGGCCCGGAGCCAGACGCTGAAGAATGAAAGCACGATGCCGAATATCAGCAATCCGAGGATGGCGACGACGATGAGGATGATGGTGGGGATGTCGATCATGGTGGTATTAGTTGGATTTGGCTGGAGAAACGATGAGTCGGAAATTGTCGGCACCGACGATTTCGAGCGCGGCCCCCATCGGCACTTGGCCGGATTGGCAGAACGCTTCGTAGCGGCGGCCGTCGACGCGGACGTAGCCGCTCGGGGAGAGCATGGTGAGGGCCTCGGCGGATTTTCCGATCAGCTCGCGGGCTTCGGTC
>JBIPMR010000872.1:0-2557 GCA_044369025.1 Luteolibacter sp. | reverse complement strand
AAGAAACGTTAGATCCACCGTCATGCCAAACCCGTCGCACAGCCACCCCATCGTCTGGATCGTCGAAGATCACGACATCCTGCGCAAGAACCTCCAGCGCCTGTGCGCGCCCGCGCGCGAACTGGACTGCACCGGCGCCTTCGCCAATGCCGAATCCATGATCGCCGCCCTGCGCAAGACGCCGGCACCCGAACAACCGCAGGTCCTGCTGATGGATGTCGGCCTGCCGGGGCGCAGCGGCCTCGAGGTGCTCGGGGACGTGATCCAGCTGGCGCCCGACTGCCGGGTGGTGATTCTAACCGTCTTCGAGGATGAGAAGAAAATCTCCACCGCCATCAGCGCCGGGGCCTCGGGCTACCTGTTGAAAACGGCCCGCCCGGAGCAAATCGTGGACGCCATCCACGAAGCGGCCCGCGGCGGATCGCCGATGTCGCCGCTCATCGCCGCCAGCGTGGTGAAGTTGTTGGCGAAGCTCACCAAACCCAGCGCGCCCGTCTCCCTCTCACCGCGCGAACTGGAAATGCTTTCGCTGATTGTGGATGGCCTGACCGCCAAGGAAATGGCGGATCAACTCGGCGTGAGCATCCACACCATCGACACCCACACCCGGCACTTGTTCAAGAAGCTCGATGTGAGGTCGCGCGCGGCAGCCGTGGCGCGGGCACTGCGCGAGCGCATGCTCTAACAATGGAATCCGGCATGCGCGGCAGTCACCGCGCGGGTGGGACCCGGCCTTCGAAGTATCGGATCAGCCCGTGGCTGCGGCAATTGATCTCCTTCATGGCGGCGAGCAGCGGCTGATAGGTCGTGTAGCGGTTGGAGAGGATGCCCTTGTTCGAGTCGCGGTTCGAGGGATCGCTGCGTTTGTCATCCGGATCATTGTCGGCATACTTGAACCAGTGCCAGCCCACGCAGGCGTCCGACTCCAGCAGGCCGAGCGTGAAATTCTGATAGTAGGCGCCGCGCTCCCGCTGGGTTTTGACGAGCCAGCCCGCGCCGCCGGTATTGGCGAGCCCGCTGTCGACCCCCTTGGCATACCACTCGGTGATGATGAAGGGTTTGCCGGATTCCCGGGTCCATGAGGCGAGCAGCTGGGGATCAGGCGTCCATGCGTGGTAGTAATTGACGCTCACGACATCCAGGTGGCGGCCGGCGGCGCGGAACAATTCCGGGTTCTTGAAGGCGGAGCCGTGGAAGCGGGCGCCCAGGATCAGATGGTTCGGGTCATGCTTGCGGATCGCGGAACACACGGCGGAAAAGTAGGTGTCCGCCGCATAAGTTAGAAAGTCCCCGCGGTCCGCGGCGGTGATGTCCGCGGCGGCCGCATCCGGGCCGTGGCGTTGTTGCAGCCAGCGCGCGGCGGCGAGGTGGCCGGGGTCGGTGGCGGGGAGCGCGAGATAGAGCTCGAGCATCTTGAGGCTCCACGGCAGTTCGTTGTCCGTGAAGTGCCCGAGCAGCCAGGGATCGTCCTTGGTCGCTGCCAACTGGCGGGCGTGCTCGTCGCAAAATGCCGGGAAACCGGGATCGAAGATGAAGGGGCAGGAACCCGGATAGCCGGTGTGCCCCGGTTTCTGATAGGTGCCGCCGCGTTTCTTGCCGTAGGCGGACATGAAGTTCCACAGCTTGGTATAGACCAGGCGGGAACTGGCGGGACGGAGCGTGGCGTCGTCGGACCAGGCACCGAGCCCGTTGAAGCCGTGCGCATGCAGCAGCGAGGCGGTTTCGCGGACCCATCCGTCGGTGGAGCCGAACTGTTTCTCCAGAGTGGACTGCGCGCCTTTGCTGGCGACAAAGCGGACCGACGAAACCCCCTGATGGATGAACCGGCGACCTTCGGGATCGATCAACCACCACCGCCCGTCGACCCGGGCGGTATGGAAATAACCAGTGGCGCGGGCCGGGTCCGCCGGGCCGATGCCGCCGAAGGTGCCGCCCGGTGGATCCGGGGCGATGGCGGGAAGATCCGCGAGGGTGCGGACCGCCATCGGAACCCAGGTGCCGGACGGCGTGCGGGCGACTTCGATGAATGCGGGTGGTGTTGGCGGCTCGGCGGCGACAGCGGTGAAAGCCACCGCGCTCATGCCCACGACCCGGATCATCCGGAGCGCCACACGGCGGGAGCCAAGATGAATGATGCTTCGCCGACTGATGTTCACGCGGCAAGCTTGCCACAGAGCCGCGCTGCTGTCCCATCACGAGAATGGGTGATCCGGCGATTCTCTCGATCGGCGTTGGGGAGGCGCACTTTTTTCCGGGAAGCGATCAGCCCAGGGGCAGGATGGGCTTCGCGCTTTTCAGGGTCCCCGCATGTGCTTGTGCCACAGCAGTGTGGCACCTCCTTGGGTGATTCCTCCTTGCGGAGCGGGGGGAACCGGCGAAGGGATGCGGAATGGAAGTGATTCGCGAGGATTTTTTCGGGCAGGATCCGGTGACTTGCGCGCGCGGGCTGATCGGCTGTCATTTCGTGTGGCATGGCTGTGTCAGCCGGATCGTGGAAACGGAGGCGTATGAGGCACTGGACGACGCGGCCTGCCATACATGGTTTCGGCCGAGCGCG
>JBIPMR010000122.1:0-7909 GCA_044369025.1 Luteolibacter sp. | reverse complement strand
CGCCGGCATCCCGCATGCGTTGTTTGAGGTTTTCCAGGCCGTTTCCGCCTTCGGCGTATTCCAGGTCGAAGCCGCGGCCGTTGTCCTCGATGCGGATGGCCAGCAGATGATCCTCAAGGGTGATGCGGAGCATGACTTCGGTGGCGCCGGAGTGCTTGACGATGTTGTTGAGCGTCTCGCGGGCGGTTAGGAAAACCCCGTGGCGCTGGGCGGTGGTGAGCGGGCGATCGGGGATGCCGCGGGCGACATCCAGACGCAGCGGGATGTCGGCGATATCGAGGAACTCGCGGGCGAAGGCGGCGATGTAATCGATGAGCGAGCGCAGCGTGTCCTCGCGGGGATTCACCGCCCAGACGATTTCATCGAGGCTGCCGACGGCGTATTTGGCCTTGATCGAAAGCTGATGGAGCGGGCCGTGCAGCGGCGATTGGCTGGCATCTTCGGCGGCGAGGGCGGCGAGGATGGAAATTTCGGTGAGGCCGGCCCCGAGGTCGTCGTGAAGGTCGCGGGCGATCCGCGAGCGTTCGCTTTCGCGGGCGTTGCGGACCTTGAGGGTGAGGATGCGTTCCTTCAACCGCCGGCGCGCGGCGAGCCAGCCGATGCCTGCGGCGATGGACACGATCAGGCAGGCCACGGAAATGAAAAACCACGAGGTTTCCCAGAAATGGGGTTTGATGATGATGGGGATGCGGGCGGGGGCGATGCTGCGCAGGCCGTCCCCGTTCACGGCGATGACCTCGAAGGTGTATTTCCCCGGCGGCACGGCCTCGTAGGCGGCGACGCGCTGGGTGCCAAGCTCGCGCCAGGTTTCATCGAGGCCTGACAGGCGGGCGCGGTAGGTGATTTTTTCCGGGGCGCTGAGGCTCAGACCGACAAAATGGAATTCGAGGCG
The DNA here is from genome assembly GCA_044369025.1 of Luteolibacter sp. Taxonomy (GTDB): domain Bacteria; phylum Verrucomicrobiota; class Verrucomicrobiia; order Verrucomicrobiales; family Akkermansiaceae; genus Luteolibacter. The sequence continues at coordinate 7,017 of JBIPMR010000122.1, read as the reverse complement.
GGCGCGTCCCGGCTCGGTGTGGAGAGGTTTGCCGTCCACCGCCTGAAGCACGCCGTTGCCGCGGGCTTTCCGCAGATAGACCGGCGGGGCCACCCGGTTGCAATCGACGAGATCCGGGCGGACGCGGGCGATGCCGTTGCCGGTGGGAAACCACAATTGCCCGTCGCTGGCGCGCCAGCCGGCCGGCTGGAAACCGCCGAGGCATTCGCGGGACGGCAGGCCGTCGGTGTGATCGAGGCGCAGCCATTGCACCGGGCTTTGCGGGCTGCGGATGTGGGCGAGCAGTTTCTTGCGCTCGGCGCGGATGATGCCGCCGAGCGAGCCCATCCAGAGGTAGCCTTCGCCATCGTCCACCACGCAGGTGAGCCGCGAGTCGGGCAGACCGTCGCCCGCATCGAGGCCGGACCATTTTTCGCCGTCCCACAGATGGAGCCCGCCGCCGTCGGTGGAGACCCAGGTTTCCTTGGCGGAAATGGTGAGAATCCCGGACACCCACTGGTGTTTGAGGATTTCCGGGCTGGCGATGGTTTGGAAGCCCTTTTCATTGCCTAACAAAATAGTCCCCGCCGAACTGCCGGCGATGATGCGGCCGCCGGGAAACGGCTGGAGCACGGTGAGATCGAGATCCCCCACCCCGTCGGGTTTGCCGAAGCTGCGGACGGTTTCTCCGGTGAGCGAGGCGAGGCCTTGGGAGCCACCGAACCACAGGGTGCCTTTGGAATCCTGGGTGATGGACCGCACCTTGGAGGGGATCTGGCTTTTCGAAAACTGGGCTTGGAATCCATTCCCACCGAGGCGGAACACCGAGCCATCCCGCGAGGCCACCCAGAGGTGCGAGTCACGATCCTCAAACAGGGCGGCGGCCGGACGCAGGTGGCGGGATTTGATGAAATCCACGTAATCCGCGCCCTCCGGCGTCCAGCGGGTGAGACCGCCCCTGCGGTTGGCGATCCACCAGACGCCGGCGCGATTCTGCATCACGGCGGTGACGGCACGTTCGTTTTGTTCCTGGTTGGGATCGAGCGCCTCGACCCGCGCCTGGCGCACCCTCACCAGGCCGTTGACCGGAGTGGCGAGCCAGATGTTTCCCTCGCGATCCTCCAGCAGTTCACTGACCCCGTATGCCTGGCCGATCTGGGGGAGATTCACGGGGATGATCGCGCCGCCCTTGTCTGTGACCGCGAGATTGCCGGTGGGTCCGGTGGCCCAAATCCGGCCGAGGCGGTCGTGCAGGACCAGCCCGCCCGCGGGCTGATGGGCCCGGCCGCCGCGCAGGCGCTGCGCCATGGCTTCTTCGAACCGCTGCGCGAGCTCCGCGGAAGGCGTGACCGGCGAGACCAAGCCGTTGCGGGCGATCTTTCCGAAGTCCGCCCCTCGTTTGAAAAAAGCGGTGCCGTCCTTGTCCTCGATCAACTGCGTGACCAGCGGCGGCTGCGAGCCTTTGGCGTTATCAATAATCCGGCGGAACCGGCCGTCTTGGGAGCGATAGAGCCCGCCCTGATAGGTGGTGGCCCAGACGCGCCCGCAATTGCCGGCGAAGAGCCGGGAAAAGGCCAGGCGGTTGCGCCGCAAATCGCCCTCGGGCTCGATCAACTCGAATTCGAAGCCATCGAAGCGCGCCACGCCCTCCGCCGTGGCCACCCACAGGTATCCATCACTCGCCTGCACCACCGAGCGGACCACATTTCCCGGAAGGCCATCCTGGGACTGCCAGACCCGCACCAGCATCCCCGACTTCGACGGGAATTCCGCGGCACGGGAGCCCATGACCAGCAGCAGGAGAATGAATGGAAGAAATCGCACGCTTTGAGGTAAATTGTCGTCTGGAATGGAATTTGTCGAGGGGTTCCCCGCACCAGGACTTCATCCGGAAAAAGGGGTCCCCGACCGCAGCCGAGGACCCCGTCACGCCGGAGCAAATCCCAATTCAACTCCGGAGATCGATCAAGCGCGGCGGCGGCGCAGCAGGACGAGCAGTCCGAGCGAGCCCAGCAGCGCGGCGCCGGGCTCGGGGATCGCCGCGTAGGTAAGCACCAGGCTGTTGCCGGTCGAGCCAAGCGAGAACGATCCGCCGGCATCAAGCGGGTTGCTGAAGCCGCCGGTCCCGTTGTTCGCCCCGACGTTGATCCGGAAATCTGCCGCGTCGAATCCGGTGATGCCGCCCGTCGTGGTGAGGATGGTCCAGGACTGGGTCAGCAGGTTGTTGAAGTTGGAGGCATTGCCATTCACGTCCGGCCCAATCGAACTGAGACTCCAGAGATTGAGGCCAAATTGAGCGGCGCTGAGAAGGGAAAGATCCAAGGTGCCGGTCACCGCGATAGTGTCATAGCCCGTGCCTGCCTCGCCCGTGGCATTGAGCATCTGCCAGTTGTAGTCGCCGCCATCCAGCCACACCTGGCTGCCGGTGTTCAGAGTGCCGGGGCTGTTGCCGGGCGAGAGCGTGCCGGTCACATTCATCGTTCCCGTCACCGAGCCGGCGCCGGAAACCGACTGACCGCTCGCCAAGGTGAATCCCCCCGTCACGCCGGACACGTCGAAGGTCGTGCTCGCGCCGACGATGATGTTCGGGGAGGCAAGCGAGCCGGATCCAGTCAGAGCCAGCGTGCCGCCGGCGATGTTGGTGGCGCCGGTGTAGGTGTTGGTGCCATTGAGTGTCAGAGTTGAAAGCCCGACCTTCGTTAGGCCCGTGGTATTAGCACCGTTGGTGATGGACCCGTTGAATGTGCTATCGACAGGAGTGACACCGAGACCGCCGACCGTCTTACCGCCGATGGTGTAGGTGACCGCTTGGGTCGCCCCGCCACCCGCGCCTGTGATTGTCGAGGTTACCGACCCAGTCAGCGCTCCGATAGTGATCCCAGTCGCACCGTTGCGCACCGAGGTGCCCGTATTACCCAAGTCCAAGCTCAGGTTGGAACCGCCTGTGCTGCCGTTCCAGCGCGAGCCGCCACCGCTGGCGATCAGCGTGCCGGTGAAGGCCGTGAAGTTTCCGGTATAATCGTTCACGAACGGACCACCGAAGGTCAGCGTTCCGGCACCGGACAAGTTGCCAAGGCCAAGAATCACGGTCCCGGTTCCTGTCACAAAGTTGCTGCCATTGACCACTGGACTGAAATTGGCGGCCCCGGAAGCCGTGATCCCGGCGGTGCCGTCTAAGGTCAGCGTTCCGCTTGGTAAATTGGCTTGGCTGGCCACGAACACCGTGCCGGCGTCGATGGTCATACCACCGCTCGCCGTCCCGCTGTTTGAGCCACTCAGCGTCAAATTGCCGGCACCGATCTTCTTGAGCAACCCGCTCCCGCTGAGGTTCCCCGCGATTACAATGTTGCTGCCGTTGGAGTCGATGTTCGCCGTGCCGCTCGCCAGCGAGATGCTGCGGTTGGCATTGAGGGTGAAGGCCGCGTCCGTCCTCAGCGTGGCGCTGTTTCCGGCACCGGGGTTCAAGGTCAGGTTAGTGGTGGCCGCTCCCGGAATGGCACCCAAGCCGCCGTCCACGCTGATCGCGAGCAGGGTGTTGGCACCGTTGAGAGTGGTTCCGCCGGTGGAGGCGCTGGTTCCCGTGAAAATCACCGAACCGCCGTTGATGGTGGTCGTTCCAGTGAACGTGTTGTTGCCCTGCATCGTGAGTGAACCGCTGCCATTCTTGGTGAGGCCACCCGCGCCACCGTTGCCAATGGCGTTGGCGTAAATCACGTCGTTGCCATTGGTATCGATGAATGCCCCGCCGACACCGACGGTAACCACCTTGCTGGACACGTCGGCGGTATTGCCCGCGCTGTAGCGGAGCGTGCTCCCGCCTTCAATCGTCAAGCTGCCGCCACCCAAACTGCCAAGAGCGGCAAAGCCCAAAGTCCCTCCGGAAATGGTGGTGTTGCCGACGTAACCATTGCTGACGTTGGTCAGGTCGAGAAGCCCGGATCCGGATTTCACCAGGCTGCCGGTGCCACCGACGCTGCCCGAGAGGGTCAGCGAGGTCGATGCCGCGATGGATGCAACCGTCGTGCTGGAGGCGAGGGAAACATCGGCGCTAATCGCATTGCCACCCGAGGTCACGATCATGTTGGCCTGGCTGAGTCCGTTGTCGATGACCAGCGAGCCACCCGTCCCGGCGGCAATGGAATACCCGACGGGACTTGATGGATGGAAGGTGATGCCACCCACCGTTTTCGTTCCATCGAGGGTGACCGTGCGGGCGGCAGTCAGCGGCAAGTTGAAATTGGCAGTGGCTCCAGCACCATCAGGAATTGCTGCCGTCCAGCTCCCAGCGGTGTTCCAGCTTCCGTCGGCATCGGCATTCCAGTCGGAGATCACGCCGGCGGCGGCGATGCCAAGAGTCACATTGGAACCCGTCGCTCCGAAGGTGTAGGCTCTGCCCGGCTGAGGATTGAGCACGGCAAGTGAGGTGGCCCCCGAGCCGCCGATCACACCCGAGTAACCGATCAAATTATAACTTCCGATCGTGCTGAAGGCATTGGCGGTATCCTCATCATAGAGATTGAAACCACCGCCATTGATCGTGAGTCCACCGGGGTTGGTGACGTTGACATAATCGTTTGCCGGGGTGGTGTTGAACTCGTAATTCAAGATCGAACCCGCAGACAAGGTCAGGGAACCGAGAGTCAAGGTTCCCACGCTGTTGCCGGGAGCAATGATGCCCGTGCTATTGACCGTGACGGCTCCGGAAATGAAGCCTGATCCGCCCAAGGTTCCGGAAGTGCCGACCGATACGGCGCTGGTACCGGTCGCGGATGTTCCAGTGAGGTTGTTGGCCTTGAGGACGCCGCCGCTGATGGTGGTGGCTCCGCTATAGGTGTTATCCCCTGTCAAATTCAAGGTGCCTGCCCCGGACTTGGAGAGGGCGAGGACCCCGGCAGTTCCGTTCTGGAGGACGCCTGCGTAAGTGGTGCCCGCAGACCCACCGACCGTCAAAGTCGCGGTCCCGGCAAGGCCGTTTTCAACCAGCGGAGAGCCGGGAGTCGCGTTGCTCGAGAGGGATCCGACCGTTGCACTGTTGCCATTGAGCTGGAGTTTGCCGGTGCTTGCCGCACCAAAACTGACGGAAGTGCCGGTGAGTCCCAGCGCTGTGGCATTACCGAGGAGAAGCGTGCCGGCGTTGACCGACCAGCCGCCCGCATAGTTGCTCGCTTGGGCCAACGAAACCGTGCCGGAGCCAGCGATATTGGTGACCGTGTCACTCGCGCCGCCGGTCAGGTCATTTGCCGCGTTACCGATCGTGAACACATCGGAGGCGTTCACCGTTGAAAGCGTGGCGCTCGTCGCCGCCGCAGTCGCCAAGTTGACGCGACCATTGGTAATGCTGGTCCCGTTGGAGCGAATCGTGCCGCCGGAAGCCAAGTTCAACGATAGGCCGTTATCCAAGATTGTCCCGCTGCCTATCTCAAGCACGCCTGTGTTGTTGATCGCAACGGGAAGGACGTTTGCTGTCGCATTAGAGCTCAGCGCATTGTTGTTCTGCACAACTAGCGTGCCGCCGTTGATCGTTACGGTGCTCGCATTGGTTGCGCTGACGTTCCCGCCGAGGTCATTCGAGCCGTTAAGAACCCAGGTACCCGTTCCGCTTTTCACCAGATTGATGAGCGTCCCAGAAGTGGTGAGCGCTCCATTGATGATGTTGTTGCCGGTATTTGACCCGTCGAGGTTTAACGTCGATGGCCGCGTGGTGGAATTTGTGTTCGAGGCTACGTTGCCGAATGTCAGGGTGGCACTTGTGCTGGTCGCATTATTACGGAAGGTGTAGTTGCCATTGGTGCTCGAGGGCAAACGGATCTCGATGTTGGCGTTGATCGTTTGCGCAGTCGTCACCGCGGAGGTGATCTGGATCAAGCCGTTGTGGCTGACCTTCAAAGGCTGGCCACCGAGTACATAGGCGCCGGCATTCACGCTATCGAAAGTGATGCCGCCGATGTGCCGATTGGTGTCCACCAGAATCGGATTCGCGGAGCCGCCAAACGTGGTGATCGCCGAGTTGAAAGTCACAACGTCGGCGTTGACGGTGTTGCCGGTCGTATAAATAGCGCCGGGTGCCGCAGCTCCGACCCAGTTCCCGGCGGTCGCCCAGACAGAACTCGCGGGTGTCGCGGACCACGTCTGGCTGGCTGCGGAAGCCAGGCCGGAAAGGCTGATGAAGATGGAGGAGGACGCGAGGAGCAGATTGGCAAGTCTGGGTTTCATGGAGGCTATTGGATGGAGAAGGTTCGGTGTGGGTCTATTCAGTATGGATCGGTAGCTCGCGTCCGATGACCCGTGCGGGCGGCCAGCCGGATATCACGACACATGGAGAAACTAGAATCAGGGAGCGGTGCCACCAGTCACCCGTTCGGGTTAAGCTTCGGGTTTTCGGTTTCCTGGGGCATGCGGTGTGGGACAGGGAAAAACTCAGTCCCACTCCAACACGACCAGCGAAACCCCTTGGCGCGGGAGCGCGAAAGGCAGCGTCGCGCGGTGATCCGCGATGGGAGTCGAAGCGGCCGGGCCGAGGGTGGTTAGCATGCCGGCGGCTTCGAGTTCGGCGTATTGGGCGCTGCTCGGCTGCGGTGGTTCGCCGAGGGCTTTCCAGAAGGTGAATGCATTGCTGTGAGTCTCGTCGATGCGGTAGTGAGTGACTTTCGCATTGCCGTCGGCGAGCGGCAGACCGGGGATTTCAAGGGTGACGGCCGCGTCGGGACCGGCGACATCGTCATCGTGATAATGCCAGACCATGACCGTGAGTTTTTTGCCATCCACGCTGGCGAGGGCGGATACATCGGCCTGCTTGCGGACGCCGCTGCGAAGCAGATCGGGCAGGGAAACCGCCGCGTCGCTGGTGACCGGCAGGCGCTCGCCGGACATTTTGGCAAACATGCGGAAAACATTCATCACCGGCTTGTTGATGCCGTTGGTGGCGAGCGAGCGGAAGCCGGCGAAATACGGCTGGTCCTCGAATTCGAAAGCCCACGTCAGGGCGCCTTCCAGATTCACCCCGTGCTTGGCGGCCAGATCCAGTTTGCGCGGGAAACT
>JBIPMR010000871.1:0-2563 GCA_044369025.1 Luteolibacter sp. | reverse complement strand
AAGGGTGCTCTTCCAACCATCGCTGCGACCGACGATGGGAAAACGGCATTGCGAGATCACGCGCTCATCGGCATCCAGCGCCTGGAAGACGAGTCCCATGCCGGCATCCGTCTCCTGCCATTGGTCGTCGATCCCCTCCAACTGACAGCGCAATTTCGTATCCACCGCGCTTTGCCCCGAGTCGTCCAATCCGGTTAGACCGGGCCTGTCGGAGCGGAACCCGAAGTCGAAGTCCAAGCGATGGAGACCGGCCCCCAGCTCCAGGATGCCGCCCGGTCCGGCCGGAATCGTGGCGGAGGAGGAATCGACGAGCACGCCGAACAGCCCGAGGTTGCGCTGGGGCGGAGGCCCGGTCGCAGCCACATCCGCAGTCGCCGGAGCGGGACGACGTTGATCCAAGGGAACGAAGAAAAAATCGCCGGGATGGCGGGCGACACCGCTGATCCTAACTTCATCGACCAATCCGGGAAATGGCTCTGCTTCGGCGTTCCCGGAGAACTCCCGCGCCTCGTTGCCGACCGCCAGATCGCCCACGAGACCGTTGAGGTCGCTGGAGAGCGTGCCGCCGCCGATGTAGTTCGCGGCGGTAGCCCCGCTGCCGACGCGGGTCCAGTAGAGCTTGAGATTGTTCGCCACGCCCGCCCTTCCATTGTAGGTGACCGCGACGTGGAACCAGCTGCCGGTGTCCGGTTTGTGAATCCCCTGCGTGGGGATAGTCGCGATCGCTCCGCCGCTGGCCCCGCAGTGAGGCAGCGGGATGAAAACCAGGAAGCCCTCCTTTTCGATCTTCCAGGCGAACATCCGGTCGGAACCGTCACCCTCCATCGTGAGAAGATCCAGGGCGATGCCGGGCGCCTCCTGCGGCAGTTGATCGAGCTTGACCACCATTTCGAAAGTGAAGGCACCGTCCGGCCCGAAGTAACGGAAGCCGTCGGGCGCGTTGTCACCCTTCCCGTTGTGCAGCCGGGGAGCGGCGGTTAGGACCGCGCCTTTGAAGTCGGACGCCCCGGCGGTCCCGCCGGCGTTCGCGTGGAATGAAACGGATTTACCTAACAATGGCAGCGAGGGCTGACCGGGCCGGGCGCCGTTGAAAAGCCCGAGCAACGGCGTCCCGCCTTCCACCGCGTCGGCGAAGGGAGGCTTGTTCTCGTCGAGATGCCACAGGTGCAGCGTCTGGTCGTCCGGTTCATAGGGCCCGAAAGCGACCATCCCGGCACGGATGTCCCGGACGCCGGAGAAACCCAAAAGCAGACAAAGCAGAAGAAGTTGCGGATACGTAGGCACGATGCGGAAATGAATTTCCGGACATTCGCCGGAATTCCTTTCAGTTTCCCCGGCCGTCGCAGCCCGTCAAGGGCGCACGACGAACCGGGGTAAAACCGCGCATCCGCCAATCAATCGCGGCGGCGGCGCAGCATTACCAGCAGACCAAGCCCGCCGATCAAGGCTACGGAGGGCTCCGGAATCGCCGTCATGGTGATGTAGCTGGCGCCCGCGCCACCGTTGAGGCCGGCCGTAGCGTCGTTGTAGTTGATCAGCCATTCGCCACCGTTGATGGTGTAGGTGGTGTCGTCCGCGTAGGCGTCGAAGGTGCCGACGAGTGTATCGTAGGCGAACAGCGTGAACTTGTCGCCTTGGTTGTAGCTATTGAAAAGGTCGGTCAGGCTGATGAGGGCACCGGAGTTGATCGTGAGCGTGCCGTTGACATCAACGAGGTCGGCGTTGGAACCGCCGCCCTGATATTCATATTCGAAAAGCGATCCGCTGTTGAGGGTGGTGGAGCCGTTGACCGTGATAGTTCCCGGTGAATTTCCCGGGGCGAGCACCCCGTTGGCTCCAATGGTTAGCGAAGCGGTTCCCGAGCCGATGACGGCGTTTCCACCCACGCGGGCGTTGCCGGACACCGCGGAAACGGTCACCGCCGTGTTGCCAAGGGATCCGTTTACATAGAGCGAGCCGCCGGAAACCGTGGTGGTTCCGGTGTAGGTGCTCGCTCCGCTGAGTGTCCAGACGCTGGAATTGCTTTTGGCGAGTCCGACCGTGGCGGTTCCGTTGATGATCGCTCCGGTGATCTGGTTGCCGGTGGAGGTGCCGCCCAGATCAAGCGTCTGGGCGGCGGCGTTGAGGGACTTGGTGACCGAGCCGATGGTGACGTTGGCGCTTGTCGGATTGAGCAAGGTGGTTTGCACCGTGCCCGCGCCCAGGTTGAACACATCGAAGGAAACGCGTCCGTTGCCCGAAGTCACGTTGGACCCACTGGTGAAGCTGATGGATCCGCCACCGATCGGCGAGGTGGCCGAGGTGGTCAAGTTGTGGTTGATGCCGACACCGACCGTCGCGCGGTTGGAGATGATCGCGGAGTGGGTGGTCGTCCCTTGGTTGACCGCGTAAACATTGTTTCCGCCGTCCGTTGCGATGGCGAGGGTGGCGGTGTTGTTGCCCGACATCGTGATCAGCGCCGAGGTGCCGAGCGCCTGGGTGTTGGCGAGCGTGAGCTTGCCCGAGGAGAGCGCGACGTTGGTTCCCGCTCCGCTGTTGGCACCGCTGATGACAAGTTCGCCGC
>JBIPMR010000870.1:0-2564 GCA_044369025.1 Luteolibacter sp. | reverse complement strand
GCGAGGCAGTGTGATCGCGCTTGGCGAGCTGGAACGCCTTTTTCCGCGACCCGACCTCGGCGGCGATGCGGTTCAACTCGTCATCGAAGACATCGCAGAGGCGCTTGGGGAAGATGAGCGGGAGGATGAAGTCCTTGTATTTCGGCGCGTCCTTCGCGCCACGGATGGAACAGGCGGCGTCCCAGATCCATTGTTCGAGGGACTTGTTTTTCTCGGGCTTGGGGGCGGTGGATTTACGGGCGGGCATCAGATGTTTGGACCCTAACTGCGGGAGACGGGACGGCGAGGAAATTCAACCGACGTTCAGTGGTCCGGAGGAAATGGCTCGAGGTGATCGGTGATTTCACTGCAAGTTCGCGATCGATGGTCCCGGCAACGAGGACTACGAGGCCAGCGGCGATTTCCTGGATCATGAGTATGAGATCCATGGCGGCGGCGGGCACGCTGCGGTGATCTCCAAGCGCTGGTTCACTTGGTCGGATTGTTATGGCATCGAAATCGCCGATGACCTGTATCCGGTTCTGTTACTAGCCACCGCGGTGGTGATCGATCTGATTTGTCACGAAGGGATTGAAGAGCTTCACGCCGGCATTCTGAAAATCCGCGATATTCCGCGTCACCATCGTCAGGTTGTGGCGATGGGCGGTGGCGGCAAGTTGGCTATCGAGTGAAGGAACGGTCGTGCCCTTTTTATCCCATGCGGCTGCCAATTGGCCCCAAACGTGGGCGGTGCCGGTGTTGCAACTGAGAATGCGACCTTCCATGCGCTTGCAGAGACCGGTGAACCAGGATTGCAAAGCTGCCTTGCGCTTCCCGACCGGAAGGCTCTCGATGCCACGGCGGAGCTCGCCGATGGTGGTGGTGCTCAGGTAGAGTTCCGGCTCGTGGTCGCGCAGCCACGCGATGACTTGGGCATCCGGTTTCGCCTTGGCGAGTTCGCTGAAGACATTGGTATCCACCAGCTAGCTCACAGGGAAATGGCCTTGGTGGAGTCTTTGGCCCGTGGCGGAACCTCGAATGGATACGGACAGGCGAGGAGATGATCCACCAAACCGTGATTCGGGGGGCGGTTGATACGGCGAAGGGTGATGGTGTCCTCATCGGCGATGAAAACCTCAAAATCCTGCCCCGGCTCCAGATGCATCTGCTCGCGCACGGCGCTGGGCAGGACAATCTGCCCCTTCTGTGAGGGCACGGTGGTCATGGTGGGAAAATCTTACGGATCCCCATTGAAGAGGCACCTTGATTCTTTGTGATGGTATCAGGCATCTCGGATTCCGGGCGATCTGAAACAGCCGCATCTCTTTTCGCATCTCGCTTCGCGGGCGAAATGAATTTCGCGCTCCGTTGAAGAGTGGGGCTCGGGCGGATTGGCGACTATACCGCGTGGATGCCGATGCCGTGTTGATCGCAGAGGGCGGCGACTTTTTGTTTTTCCAACAGCAGGGTTTTCCCGGCTTCGATGGCGATGGCCCCCACCCCGGCGGCGGCGCAGGTTTCGATGGTTTGCGGGCCGATGACCGGGACGTCGAAACGGAAGTCCTGGTTCGGTTTGGAAACTTTGACGAGCATCACCTCCTTGCCGCGGCCGAGTTCGCCGCCGCGTTTGATGCAGGCGTTGGTGCCTTCGAAGGCTTCCGCGGCGAGGACCGTGCCGTGGCGGACGACGACGCTTTGGCCGATGTCGAGGGCGCTGGTTTGTTTGGCGATGCGGAAACCGAAATCGGCGTCGGCGAGTTGGCGTTTTTTAAACTTCGGCCCGCAGACGTGGCCCGGGCCGGGAAGGTGGTCGTCGAGGAAGGTGGTGGCCGGGAGCAGGTGGATGCCATCCTTGGCGAGCTCCTCGCCGATGGCGCCGAAAAGCGTCTCCGCATTGCGCTCCTTGACCCGGGCGAGCATCATCAAAATCCGCAAATCCGGGCGGAGGTCGAAAAGGTTCTTGGGCGAGATCTGGCCCATCATCACTGCCTCGGTCGCTCCCTGGCGGAGGAAAAACTTGATCAGCTTGCTCAGTTGGCCGACGCGCACCCACTCGATGGCATCGGCGATTTTTCCGAGTTCCGGGCTGGTTTCGCCGTCGAAGGCGACCACCACCAGCCTGATTCCGGGAGATTGCCGGCGGGCGGCGTGGATGAAGGTTTCCGGATAGACTCCGCTGCCTGCGATGATTCCGATGGTGCGTGGAGTGGGCATTCGACCTGGGCTGCGTGGGCGGTGACGGGGAAAACCGGCTGCCTCACGGAGCATGAAAAGTAGCGGCTGTGGGACTCGAACCCTGATTTGGGATCCTGTCAGAAAACACGACATTCTCAAGATACTCTCTATCAGTCATTTGTGCAGTTATTTGTTCTGTCAAGATTTGTGGTGGAATGAATGAGTGGAGAACATTCGGAGAACACTGAGAACCACGCCTCTCCCTCCGCCCTGCTCTTTGCATCGTTGTAGGATCGCCGTGCCTCACTCTCCGAGTTGCCTGCCTCCATGGATGCAATCGCCAAACCGGAGACAGCCGCCTTGTATGAAATGAATGAATGACGCAGGGCGTTTCGCTTCCAGCCACCGAT
>JBIPMR010000869.1:0-2565 GCA_044369025.1 Luteolibacter sp. | reverse complement strand
AAGGCCCCTGCACAAATGCCGCGGGCGAAGTATTCTTCACGGACAGTCCGCGAGCCCGAATCCACAAGATCGGGCTGGACGGGCAGGTCACAGTTTTTGCCGAGAACACGGATGGAGCCGACGGACTGGCCTTCGGACCCGACGGCCGGCTTTTTGCGACAACCCAGAAACAAAGCGTGGTCGCCTTTGACCCGGTCACCGCGGCCAAGACGGTCGTCGCTACCGGCTTCGCCCCCAACGACTTGGTGGTCGCCGCCAATGGCAATATCTACGTGACCGAATACACGGCCCAGAAAGTATGGCTCATTCCCGCAGGGAAAAACGAGGCTCAAGTCGTCGATGAAGGCATCGGCCGGCCCAACGGCATCGTCCTTTCTCCGGACCAAACATTGCTCTACGTCGCCGATACGACGGGGCAATTCGTCTACAGCTTCCAGATCGCAGCCGATGGCTCCCTGCGCCATAAACAACCGTATTTTCACCTCCATCTGCCCGATAATAGCGACTCCAATGCCGATGGTCTGTGCGTCGACAAGGACGGACGCCTGTACGTCGCCAGCGGCGTCGGCGTGCAAATCTGCGATCAAGCAGGACGCGTCAATGCCATCCTAGCCAAGCCCGCCCCCGGCTGGCTCAGCAACGTGGAGCTGGGCGGCGCCACTCTCGATACCCTGTATGCCACCGGCGGCACCACCGTCTGGCGGAGGAAAATGAAAGTGCAGGGATTTCGCTACGCCGACGGCCCGATCACGCCGGAGAAACCACGGCTGTAATCATCCGGCGACCTCCCGGAACCATGGCGTCGATAGCGCCCTCCCCCCTGCTCCAGTAGCGTACCGCGAGGCTGCCACCCGACATCAATCAATCACCGGCCGAATGTTCGCTCATCTCACCCTCTGGCCGGACGACATCCCACGCGACGGCCCGTTGAACATGGCCATCGATGAAACGCTTTTGCTGACATCGACCGAGCCGGTGCTCCGCGTCTATCGTTGGTCTGGCCCGTGGGTTTCCTTCGGTTGTTTTGTCCCCTGCGGCGACGCTCGAACGGCGTTTCCAGGGCGGCCGCTGGTGCGCCGCTGGACGGGTGGCGGGATTGTGGATCACCGGGCCGACTGGACGTATGCGCTCATCATTCCCGGCCGCCACCCCCTCGCGGCCCGGAACACCGCCAGCCGTTACCATGACATCCACGAGGCGTTGGTCACGGCCCTGTCAGCAGTGGACATTCAAGCGACCCTGGCAGACGCTCCCCTTCCCGGACTGGGCGGCCAGTGCTTCCACCAACCGGTGCGCGCCGACGTCCTCTGCGCGGGAAAAAAAATCGCCGGCGCCGCCCAACGCCGCACCCGCCACGGGCTGCTCCACCAGGGCAGTGTGCAGGGCGTGCCCATGCCCGAAGGCGCCATCCAGGCACTGGCCACCGCCCTCTGCCCCACCGCCCATCAGTGCTCTGACTTTGCCGACGTCCTCCACGCCGCCGCCGCGCTGGCGGTCGACAAATACGCGTCAGAACCGTGGCTGGAAAAATTGTAATCCGGGACGCCCGCGATCGACCGTCATCGACCGCAAACACCGCCAATTTTCTGATCCCATGCCCCAACGGGGCATCGCGTCGCGTTGGGTTGGTGTGGCCCCGTTGGGGCAAATCCACAACCGCGTTTCCGGTATCGGAACGCCGACCACGTTCCCGATTCCATGCCCTTAAGGGGCATCGCATACCAGCCCAGGGTGCAAACTCTGGGATTCCTCCCGGAAAAACAAACCTGCGTTCTGAAGGAACGCCGCATCATTTCCGTGTCTCGGACCTCGACCCTGGCACTCCCTATGCGGTGTTCCTTCAGAACACACTTATTCTCTGGGATGCGGTTCCCAGGGCGATGCCCTGGGCTGGTATGCGTTACCCCTTCAGGGTACATTATACGATAACAATTTCCGATACCGTGGGCCTACCGCGTCTCCGATACCCGACCGCCCACCACGTTTCCGATACCGGACGCCGACCACGTTCCCGATTCCATGCCCTAAAGGGGCATCGCGTCCCGTTGGGCTGGTTGTATGGGCACGTTGGTGTGAATTGCCCCTGCCTCATTCCTATTTTCCCTTGCTTAAAAGTGGGATTTCGTACTGACTGAATCTGTTGAGACTCGAAACCCGCCTCCTAAAATCCTTATGCCACAATCTCTCTCCCACCTACTTGTCCATCTGATCTGGAGCACGAAGGACCGCCATGCGTGGCTAGAAGCCTCCATTCGTGAAAAATTTCACGCCTTTCTCGCGGGTGCGGTTCGACAATGTGATTGCGAGGCATATCGCATCGGCGGGGTGGCGGATCATGTGCATTTGGCGGTGCGTCTTTCCCGCACTGTATCCGTGGCAGACACGGTGAAATCAGTGAAAACCGCCTCCAGCAAATGGCTAAAGGCTCAGGACCCTGCCTTCACGACCTTTCATTGGCAACACGGCTACGCGGCATTTTCCGTGGGCATGAACCAGAAGGAGGCACTCTTTCATTATATCGACTCCCAGGAGGAACACCACCATACACAGACCTTTCAGGACGAA
>JBIPMR010000868.1:0-2567 GCA_044369025.1 Luteolibacter sp. | reverse complement strand
GTAGTAGTCGTTATAACCGATGCCAAAGTAAGCCGCGACCGCCTTCACGCGCGGATCCGTGGCGAGATTCCACATCAACGTGCCGCCATACGAGTAACCCGTCGCCCCGAGCCGCGTGCGATCCACCTCCTTCTGCTGCTCGAGATAGCTCAACACCCGCCGCTGGATCGCATACCAAAGGTAGTCGGAGGTCTGTTTCGGATCGGTGATTTGCTTTCCGTCCAGATCCTGCGCCCGAACGGGTCCCGCCACCGTCCGATCCATGTTCCCATGCCGCAGCCTCTCCGGATACTTCGTGAAGTGCGGACGTGTCCCTGTCTTGCCACAGTAGTCATGAGCCATCACCGCCCAGCCATCTTCGACAAACTTCCGATCCGGCTCCGCTGCCCCCATCCAGCCATGCACCACCAGCAGACCGGGAGCCTTTGCCGCACCTTACTTGACCTTGTAGCGGCAGTAAACGCGAACCTCCTCGCCTAGCACATACGCACTGATGTAGGAATCCCGGCTGAAGATGCCGTCACGCGTTTCTTGCTTCACGATCTCCTCTTTGAAGGCACCCTGATTAGGATCGTAGTCCTTCCACAGCGCGGCTGGAGTCGGGAAAGGCTCTGCGGCGTGCAGTGTGACGAACGAAGCGATCAGGAGAAGGTGTTTCATCGGATTCAGAAAGGACGTTTCGTGCTAAGTTATGGTGAAGGTGCCTTGATGAAAGCGTTCATTTGCCGGTGAACTCTGCGCGGATCATAACGAAACGGCGGAGGGGCCGGTGGAGTTGGTGCGATGGAAGGGGCTGCGACCACAGGAGGAAGGTCAATCACTGGTGCTCGAACGAGGAATGAGATGGGAGACGCCAAAAGGAGGGCCGCCAGCCCGGAGACACCCACTTTGACCCATCGCAGCCAGGGAAAGGTTGCTGGCAACTGATGAGTCGAAGCCTTCGTCCAGTTCCTGAGGGCCAACTGACCACCGATCAATCCTCCAACAAAGCCACACAACACGCTCGGAAGCAGGGCGGCAAGGCTGACCGCAAAGACTAGCCACATTCGCGAGCGCAGCGCCCGATCCAACGCGGCGCTGTCCGCCCTACTGGCGTCCCACGCTGCCAACGATGTAAGAACGGCTCCCGCCCAGAGAGCGCGGGAGACACCAGACTGAATGCCAAGGCGACCCGCCTCGCCCGGCGCATGCAACCGCGACGTGAACTCCTTCCTGGCAATAATCACGGTCACCAGCGCCGACATCACCGACAGCGTCAAAATCAAAACGAGTTGAAACTACGTGCCTGCGATAAAGCCTGGTATGGCCACAATGGAAATTCTAAAGAACGACACCAAAATCCCTGGTGACTGCTCCCGTGATGAGTGCCATCAGAGAGGCTTTGTCCGTGATGAGAGAGGTGTCTGAATCCTTCACGGGCCGATGACTATCACATGGGTGCCGGTCCGACAACCGGAGTGTCAGCCACCAGCTGCTGCACTTTTGCGAGCATTGCCGGGGAGGGTTCCGCCACGCCGTGCTCCCATTTACGGACATCTTTCGCGATGACTTGAATCCTCCGACCAAAGGCAAACTGACTCAGCCCCACGATCCTTCGAGCCATCAAAACTTGGTCAGCCGGGGACTGAATGGCCCATGGATAAGAGCCAAGGAAACCGATGAGGCGGGGCCAAAAGGAGGCTGTCGGAGCCACCTCGTCACGTTCCCATCGCTCATAATGTTCACGCAAAGTGTTCAACCGTTCAGCGGCTTGAGTTTGGGTCAGGTTTAAGACTAGCCTGCGAGACCGCAGGTGCTGCCCCAACGTTACCGGCTTGATTTTGAACCCCTTCTGCACGAGTTTTCGCAGCCTGACCGCCGTTTTGGAAGCCTTGAGGGTAAAGTAGCAAAATGGCAAAATAGGATGATGCCTATTTTGCCGATTTGTGAATTCTGGGCTTGATGAGCTCCCATTCCACATCGTTCAAATCAGAATCGGAACCGTCTGGTTGACATGGCTAGGCGGGCTTTGTCATTCCTGTTTGCTCACACTCATTGGGGTTGGGTGTTCGGCTTGGTACTCAAAAGAGAAGCCAAAACTATAAGGCTCTCACAGAATCTTACTTCTTTGTCGTCGCGGGCTTCATCGCGAGATCAAGGATGACCCGAAAGCCGTAGTTCGCCTGGGCCCGGCCGGGGCGGGCGCCGATGTGGAAGTCGGGCCTGGCCTGTCGGGCCTGGCCGGTGGCCCAGGAGCCACCGCGGAGGCCGTAGAGCACAAGGTTGCCCTCGCCCACGCTGTCAGGCGCCGGTGTGTCCACCCATTCGGCGACGTTGCCAAACAGGTCGTACAGGCCGAGCGAGTTCGGTTTGAAGCTGCCGACGGGTGCGGTGCGCGGGAAGGGATCGCGCCGGTCAAAACGTGGCGTGTCTGAAGGCCAGTCAACGAGGTCGGCGACCTCGACGCCAGCGAAGTTGGCCTGTGCGGTGGCGTCTTCGCGCTGCCAGTTCGTTGTATCGAAGGTGGCGATGAAATTCCACTCGGTCTCGCGGGGCAGGCGGTAGGCCTGCTGAGTGTTGAGGCGGCC
>JBIPMR010000867.1:0-2570 GCA_044369025.1 Luteolibacter sp. | reverse complement strand
CGCCGCCATGGTCCGGCACACGCGGCCGTTCATGTCTTTCTCCCGCATCCCATCTTCGCGATTCCTGGTTCCCCTCCTGCTTGCTGCGATGGGTGCCGGGCTGTGCGCGATCCTGGTTCCCGCGGAAATCCTCGCCGTGCAACAACAACTCATCGGATTCCCGGATTCCGACGTGGCAGCGCACCAACTGCGGCCGCTGATCCTCGGCGCGCTGTGCTTGTTGCCCGCCATCGCCGCGCTGGTGTATGGTTTTTGCGGCACGCTGGACCGCTACATCGCCCGCCAGTTCGCGGCGATTTTCGGCGTGTGCCTCTCGTCGTTGTTGCTGATTTGGCTGCTGATCGACCTCAGCGACAAGATCAGCGAGTTCCGCGACAGCCAAAACGTCCTGCTCACCATCGGCAAATTCTACGCGGCGCGCTCACCCGCCATCTTGCTGCTGCTGCTGCCCTACAGCTTGCTGCTTTCGCTGCTTTACTCGTTGGGAAAACTTTCGGGAAACCGGGAAATCATCGCCATGATCCAAGCCGGCCGCGGGATTCTCAGAATCACCTTCCCGCTGATGCTCGCCGGCGTGTTTTTCAGCCTGCTGAGCCTCGGACTCAACTACCACTGGGCGCCGATCGCGGAGGGCAACGTCGATTCCATCCTCGACGAAGCCCGCGGAAAAAACGTCACCGAGGCCTCCAACGTCCTCTATCACAATCCGCGGAACCGCCGTTTGTGGATGATCGGGGCCTTTCCCACCAACTATCAGATGGGCCAGCCGCTGCTCAACGTCGAGATCACCACCACCCGCGAGGATGACACCCTGGAAAGCCGGATTTCCGCGAAACGCGCGCTGTGGGACCGCCGCACCCGCGAATGGACGCTTGAGGACCCGGTCATCGGCACTTTTAAAGAAGGCCGCCCTCCCGAATTCGAGTCGCCCGATGGCAGTGTGAAATTCAACTCATGGCCGGAGACGCCGTGGCAACTGATCAAACCCGGCCTCAGCGCCGCCTATCTGGGCATCCCGGATCTCAGCAGTTGGCTGGCCTCGAACCGGCGCAACGAGCAATTCGCCGATCCCGCGCCCTATCTCACCCAGTGGCATTACCGCTGGGCGCTGCCGTTCACCTGCCTGGTCACGGTGCTGCTCGCCACGCCACTGGCCATCCACTTTTCGCGGCGCGGCCCCGGCGGCGGCATTTTCCTCGCGGTGGTGCTCTCCGCGCTGATGCTGCTGGTGAGCAACATCTCACTTGCCATCGGCGAGGCCGGCACCCTCCGTCCGGCACAGGCCGCCTGGTTTCCGAATCTTGCGTTCGGCCTGCTTGGCCTTTACCTCTTCCATCGCCGGATCTCAGGCCGCCCGATTTACGCGTATCTCCGCCGCTGCCTTCCCGGAAACGATTAACCACCCCTACCCACATTTATGGCCTTTGCTGAATCCTGGCATGTCCGCTCGCGCGGCCGTGAATGCGCCGCGTCGCAACGTCCGTTCGTCGATGGCGAGGTGATCGTCACCGCGCTCTTCCCCGATCCCGAATCCAGCGGTTATCTACGCCGCGATTTTTGTGTCGAGGCTTGGAAGGAGCGGACGGCGGAGGATGAAAAGCCGTTTTCCTTCTGGAAAACCACCTTCGCCGCCCCCGCCAACAACGAGGCGGCCAACGCCCGCGAAAAACTCAGCGCCGAAGAGATTCTCCGCCGCCTGGTGGAAGAGGACGAGGACCACACCGAAAACACCCGCTACATCCTCGCCGTGATGCTGGAGCGCCAGAAAATCCTGCGCGAAACCGACAACCAGCGCACCCCCAACGGCATCATCCGGGTTTACGAAAACCGGAAGTCCGGCGAAGTTTACATCGTCAAGGATCCCGACATCCCGCTCAGCGAGGTCGAAGCCGTGCAAGACGAGGTTTTCATCCTGTTGGAAAACAACGGCCGCTCGCCGGCTCCCGAGGAACCCGTCGTCGAGGAACCCGTTGTCGAGGAACCCGTCGTCGAGGAATCCGTCGTCGAGGACTCCGTTGTCCCGACAGCGGAAGCGGCAGATCCGGAGACTCAGCGCAGCCCCGAGGCGATGTCCTGAGCGAGGCGGGCCAGCAATCGCGACTGCGCCGCCACCATCGGGGCGTAGCCGTCTTGGGCCAGCGGTTCGCGGTCGGTGAAGGTCCGCGAAGCTTTCAAAGTCCGCTCCGGCAACTGGTAAACCCGCCAACCGGCCTCGATGACGGCAAAACCATCCTCGCCGCTGTGAAACTGCCGGATGTCCACCGTCACCTGATAGCGGATTTCATCGTCGCGCAGCCACGGATAGACCCGCACGTTGCCCGTGTTCATCCGCCGGCCCAGATTGGCGGCGGTGACGCGCGCCACCGATTCGGATAAATCGCCGGCCCAGCGGTGGTCCTCGACCACCGCGAGTTGGTTGGGAGATTCCTGGATGACCAGATTTGGCCGATCCAGATATTCCGCCAGCGAAACCGGTCCGACGCCGATCCCCACCCCGCCACCGGATGGCGAAGGGCCCTCGGCGGTGAGAACGTAAAAGGATTTCGCGGGCTGCGAGCAACCGGCCAGCA
>JBIPMR010000121.1:0-7930 GCA_044369025.1 Luteolibacter sp. | reverse complement strand
CGAAACCGCCAAATTCGAAGCCGCCACCAACACCATCTGCGGCAACACCTGCCTCTACGGAGCCACCGGCGGCAAGCTCTTCGCCAACGGCCGCGCCGGCGAACGCTTCGCCGTTAGGAACTCCGGCGCCACCGCCGTCGTCGAAGGCGTCGGCGACCACGGCTGCGAATACATGACCAACGGCAAAGTCGCGATCCTCGGCAAAACCGGCAAGAATTTCGGCGCAGGCATGTCCGGCGGCACCGCCTACGTTTATGATGTCGATGGCAAATTCTTCTCCCGCGTCAACTCCGAGATGGTCGTCGCCCTGCCGATCAAACGCGCCCAGGACATCGCCGAGGTGAAATCCCTCATCGAAACCCACCTCGCCCACACCGGCAGTCCGCAGGCGACCAAACTGCTCTCCAACTGGGAGGAAACCAGCCGCAAGCTGGTCCGCGTCATCGCCAAGGAACACGCCGAACTCGAAGCCGCCGAGGAACAACACGAAGCCGCCTCCATCCCGGTGGACGTCAAACCCTGAAATTTTGTCAGACAGGCCTCACTGAGGATGCCCTGGGATGGAATCCAGGAATCGAACCACAGAGTTCGCACCGATCATAAAGGAGACGCATTTTTTTGCGCTCTCTGCGTTCTTTGTGGTTCATCTTCTTGGTTTCCGCAGTCAGTAAAATCGTCACGGCAGATAGCGGGCGCATCGGGATTCCAACAGGAAAATCAGTTCCGGATCCATGCATTCGAAGTCATCCGGGATATTGAGCACCACCACCTTTTTGCCGCCCAGAAATTCTCCGAAATTCCGGTTGAGCCGGCTGCGCTGCGCTTTTTCCATCACCAGGATCAGGTCCGCCCATTCCAACTGCTCCGCGCTCAACGGGACTTCCGCATCATGATTCAATCCGGCCGAATCCACCTCCAAACCCGGACGCCCCGTGAAGATCGCCTCGGCGGTCGGGCTGCGCAGTTTGTTTTGCGAGCAGATGAATAACAGTTTCTTCGGGGTCGCCATGAATGGACAATATGTGCGCCCGACTGGATTCGAACCAGTGACCGTCCGCTTAGAAGGCGGGTGCTCTATCCAGCTGAGCTACGGGCGCTTGTTTTTCGATGTCCTGCCGCGGAATCTGACAGAATCGGCGGAACCGGAAGACTGCCGTGAACTTGTTGGGGCGTGACAACGGGACGTCTTAGCTGCGGGCGAAGGTGGCTGGCAAGTGCATTTACGTTGGCGAGGGGAGAACACGCGCCCTCGCGGGTTGGCTCGGGCACCCTCGCCGAAGTCTTGCTGGAAGGCCGGATGGCTTGCTTTCGCCAAGCAAGCGCGATCTATCAGAAGACCAATTTGGCACGCGGGTGAGTGCGAAGGCGACGGGGAAAGGACTGCCCGCCGCGGATGGGGCGAGGGCGCCCCATCCCACACGCGGGGGCGCGTGTGCTCCCCTGGAAACTGCCCGCATTTTGGGGTTCCGGCGAGGGATTTTTCGCCATACGCTGCGCCGCATGCGCACTGCGGTTTATGCCGGTTCCTTTGATCCTCCCACCAACGGTCACCTCTGGATGATCGAGCGGGGTTTGGAAATGTTTGACCGCCTGATCGTGGCGATCGGCAGCAATCCGTCCAAGAGTTACTCGTTTTCCGTCGAGGAGCGGCTCGAGCTGCTGCGCGCTTCGACCCCGGATTGTGAGCGGTTGGTCATCGCCCATTTCGACAACCGTTACCTGGTGGATTATGCGAAAAAAATGGATGCCAAGTACATGCTGCGCGGGATACGCTCGCCTAATGATTATGAGTACGAGCGGGTGATGCGCCACATCAATGCGGACATGGCGCCGGAAATCACCACGGTTTTCCTGATGCCGCCGCGGGATATTGCGGAGCTCTCGTCGAGCATGATCAAGAGCCTGACCGGCCCTAGCGGTTGGGAGGAAACCGTCCGCCGCTATGTGCCCGGGCCTGTGTTCGAGGCCCTGGCAGCACGCGGCGGATCGATCTGATCGGGCGGCTCAGAGGCCGGCCTTTTTCATCACCGCGGCGATGTCGAATTCGGCGCGGCGCGGGGTGCGGTTGCACAGCGCGTTGGCCTCGGCATCGCCGGGGAAGGATTCGGTGGCGACGTCCCACGTGACCTTGCGGCCGAGTTTCATCGCGATCCACGCGACGCAGCAGGCTTCCAAGCTGCGGGCCGATTCATCGACATTGGCGATGGGATCGCGGGTGGCGATGATCGATTCGATCCAGTTGACCTTGTGGTCCTTGCTGCCCGCGAGCCGTTTCGCATCGGCACCGAGGGGTTCGATCAAATTCGGCTTGCTCGCACGCAGTGCGCTTTTGCCGTCGCCTTTCACGTCGCCATCGCTGGCGGTGACTTTGACGGCCCCGCGGGTGCAGAAGATCCAGCCTTCCTCACCTTCGAATTTCAGGCCGTTCTCGAACTTGTCGTCGAGGATGACCTGGACATTGTCCGGATAGAGCATTTCCACGTGGTAGCCGTGGTGCACGGTCCACATGTCGTTGGTCATGAAATCAACCTTGGCTTCGACGACCGAGGGTCCGCCGAGTTGCTGCCCCATCGCCAGTTGGGCGATGTCGAGGTGGTGGGCGCCCCAGTTGGTGATCATGCCGAGACCGAAGTCCTCGGTGGTGATCCAGCCCGGGCGGCCGCTGAAGCTGTCCTGCGGGTGGCAGCGGCCTTCCATGTATTCCTGCTGCGGCGCGGGGCCGAGCCATTGGTCGAAATTAAAGGTCGCGGGGACCGGCATCGCCACGGGTTTTTTGCCGCTGGGTTTATCGAGGCCGATCCCGATGTGCACGCTTTTGAGTTTGCCGAGGCGGCCGTTCATCACTGCCTCGATGGCCGGACGGAATGCGGTGAACGGACGCTCCGAGCGTTGTTGGGAACCGGTTTGCAGGATCACCTTTTTAGCGCGCACGGCGGTGCGCAGCGCGATGGCTTCGGCGATGTTATAGGTGAGGGGCTTTTGCACATACATGTGCTTGCCGGCGAGGGCCGCTTCGACGGCCATCAGCCCGTGCCAATGATCCGGCGTGCTGATGACCACCGCATCGATTTCAGAATCGGCGAGGAGTTCGCGGTAGTCGCTGTAAACCTTGACCTCGACGTTGGCTTCACCCTTTTCCTTATAGAACTCCACGATGCGCCGTTTGCCTTCGGCGGCGCGTTTGCTATCGAGTTCGCAGACGGCGACGACGCGCGCGAGTGGCACATTCAGCACATCGGCCATGTCCTCAAGACCCATCCGGCCGCAGCCGATCTGGGCGACTTGGATGCGTTTGTTCGGAGAGTCCGCGGCAAACAACGAGCCGGAAAAAAGGTGAGGCAGGGCAATCATCCCGGCGGTGCCGCCGAGGGTGGTTTTGAGGAAATGACGTCGTGGGTTCATGGAGGTGAGTGTCGGGGAATGAAGCTTATTTTTTCGAAAAATCGCGGATCTTGATGTTCCGGAAAAACACCTGGTTGCCGTGGTCCTGGAGCAGGATGTGGCCTTCCTCCAGTTCGCCGAAGTTTGGCCAGACTTTGTATTTGCTGGTCGCGACGAGGTCGCGCCATTCTTTGGAGCCACGCTCGATCTCGAGGGTTTTCTCGCCGTTGAGCCAATAGTTGAGGCGCTTGTTGTCGGAGAGGATGCGGGCGTGGTTCCATTCGCCGACGGCCATGACCTTCTTGGTGGCAGGGGCGGCTTGCATGTCGTAAAGCGAGCCGATGGTGCGGGTGCCGGGGCGGCCGAGTTTGGCATCCGGGTGGCGCTCGTCGTCGAGGATTTGGAATTCCGGTCCGATGGCGGATCCCTCACCTTTGTTCAGTTCGGGATCGACGAAGAACTTGATGCCGCTGTTCGCTCCCGGGGTGATTTTGAAATCCACCTGCAGCTCGAAGTTCGAATATTTCGCCTGGGTGATGATGTCGCCCGCCGCGGCGGATTCGGCACCGCCGGTTTCGTTGATGATCAGCACACCGTCCTTGATCTCCCAGCCGCTGGTGGGGAAATCCGGGCGGCGGACGCTGCGCCAGCCGTCGCTGGTTTTGCCATCCCACAGCAGGCTCCAGCCTTCGGCTTTTTCGGAATCGGATAGGGTGTTGGCAGCCGGCGCGGCCACTTCCTGGATGCGCAGGTTGCGCCAGCGGACCTGGGTGCCGTCTTTGTCCTTTTCCTTGCCGATCGAGTGGACTTGAAGCCCGATGAATCCGGACTTCGTCAGACTGTCCTTGATCGACGCGCAAGGGGCGCCGTTGAGCGTGGTTTTGAGCGAATCGCCGATCGCTTCGACGCGAACCTTGTTCCAGCCGCCCTGTTTGAAAATCTTGCGGCCTTGATCGGTGAACGCCTTGGCCTCGCCACCGAGCGCGCCCGGATAGAGCCATCCGCGGCGGGCTTCGTCATAGATTCCAGCACTCCACCAGCGGTCCTTTTTCGGCTCGGGATCGATCTCAATCTGATAGCCGTGGACGCGGTCCGCGGCGATGATGATTTTCTTGCCCTCCCAGGTGATCCCGGTCGGTTTGTCAAAACTGTTACTGCGGATCTGCACGCCGGAATTGAGCAGCGGGTCCACCTTGAACTCATACTCCAGGACGAAATCCGAGTAGTCGCGGCCGGTGCAGAGAAAGGTGTTAGGCGTGTTCATCATCGAGGTGCCGACGATTGCGCCGTCCTCGACCTTGTATTCGGCCTTGCCGCCGCGCTTGACCCAGCCGTCGAGGTCTTTGCCGTTGAAAAGTTCAGTCCAGCTTTCGGCCGCGAAGGCGGTGCTACAGGCGGCAAACAGAATGAGGGAGGCGCGTAAGCAGTTCATTGGTTGGTTTTGGGTTGGAAAAATCGCTGACAGGCAGTCGGTTGCAGATTCGGAGTTACGGAGGTTGGGTGATCCGTCTTTCGAGGCACTCGCGGAGATCCCCAGCGGTGGAACAGGCGCGGACTGCCGGGCGTCAGACTGTTTGACGGAATCGGGATGTCAAGAATGCAGGTAGCCCGACACGCTTCAACCGCCCAAATAACTCATCTCGGCCTTGGGGCGATCGAACAATCCGCGCACCTCGGAATAGCGGTCCGAGCGGGCCGACCAGATGGCACGCACGATTTCCCGCAGATCCTCGGGTGAAAGTCCGCCGCGCAGGATGCCCCGCAGATCGTGGCCGTGGGCGGCGAACAGGCAGGTGAAAATTTTGCCGTCGGCGGAGAGCCTGAGCCGTTGGCAATCGCGGCAGAACGGCTTGGTGACCGAGCGGATCAGGCCGATCTCCCCCACCCCGTCGGCATGGTTCCAGTGCGCGGCGACTTCGCCGCGGTAGGCAGGGTCACGGGCGGTGAGATCGAACTCGGCGGCTAGAATTCCGAGGATTTCCCCGCCGGAAACCACTTCGGCGAGCTGCCAGCCGTTGGTTTCGCCGACGTCCATGTATTCGATGTAGCGGAGGTCCACGCCGGAGGTCCGCGCCCAGCGGGCGAGCGGCAGGATTTCGCCTTCGTTGACGCCGCGCTGGATCACGGAGTTCACCTTGACCGGCAGGCCGAATGCCTGGGCGGCCTCGATGCCGGCGATCACCCGCCCGACCTTGGCACCGACGCCGTTCATGTTCGCGAAAATTTCCGGGTCGAGCGCGTCGAGGCTGACGGTCACCCGGTTCAAGCCGGCGAGTGCGAGCGCCTCCGCGTGGTGGGCGAGCAATACGCCGTTGGTGGTGATGGCGATGTCCTTGATCCCACTTACGGCGGCGAGCATCGCCACCAAGTCATCAAGGCCACGGCGGAGCAGCGGCTCGCCGCCGGTCAGCCGGATTTTTTCGACGCCGAGCGGCACCAGCATCCGGGCGAGGCTCACGATTTGTTCAAACGTCAGCAGTTCCTCGGGCGGCATGAACGCGTAACCCGGTCCGAAAACCTCCACCGGCATGCAATAGCGGCAGCGGAAATTGCAACGGTCCGTCACCGAGATCCGCAAATCCCGCAGGCCCCGTCCCAGTAAATCCATCGGCACATCCATCGCCGTGAGGATGACCGCATCCCGAGGTTTCGCAACCGCAATGACCACGCCGCCCGCTCAGAGTTCCGCGAGTTCCGCCCGGCTGATGGAATAAGTGGCGAGGTCCTCGACTTCGGAAACCGACGAAACGTGGCAAAGTTTTTGCCGCAGGTCCTTCGCGCCCGGGAAGCCTTTGCAATACGCCATCAGCCGCGACCGCATCGCCGTTAGAGTTTGTTTTTCGCTGCCATTCCGGTGGCTGTCGACCGCCAGCCGACAATGCCGGATGACCAGCTCCCAACGCTCCTCCACGTCCACCTCCGGCATCAGCGCGCCGGTTTCGAGAAAATGTTTCGCCTCGCGGAAAACCCACGGATTCTGCATCGCCGCACGACCGATCATGATGCCGGAAACCGCGGTTTCGCTTTTCCGCCGCAAAATATCCGAGCCGCAGGTGATGTCGCCATTGCCGATCACCGGCACTGTCACCGCCCGCGCCACCGCATCGATCACCTTCCAATCCGCCTCGCCGCCATATCCCTGCGAGCGGGTCCGGCCGTGCACCGCGATCGCCTGCATCCCGCAGTCTTCGAGGATTTTCGCCACCTCCACCGCATTCACCGAAGTTTCATCCCAGCCGATCCGCATCTTCGCCGTCACCGGCACCTGCTCGCCTACCGCCTTCGCCACCCCCGCCGCGACCGAGGCCAGGATCGGGCAATCCTTCAGCAACGACGATCCGCCATTCCGCGCGACCACCTTGTTGACCGGGCAACCGAAGTTGATGTCGATGAAGTCGGGGCGTTTCCAATCGATGATTTTTTTCGCCGCCTCCCCCATCCGCTCGCCGTCCGCGCCGAAAAGCTGCACGCCGAGCGGCCGCTGCTCGTCGGTGAACTCGGTGTATTTCCGGGTCCGCTCGTCCGCCTGCATGATGCCCTCCGCCGAGACGAACTCGGTCACCATCACATCGGCGCCCAGCTCCTTGCAGATCTGGCGGAAAATCACATCCGTCACCCCGGCCATCGGCGCGAGATAGAGCGGGAACGCATTGTTGGAAAACCACGGAAGCACGCGCGGACTCTACCCGCATCCGCCGCCGCCCGTCCATCCCGGATGCGTCGCCGGTGGGTTTCTGATGGAGTTTGTGAAATTGCCGCGGTTTCTGGCGTTGAAAATGCAGGGGAACTCCGCCAGCGCCTCCTTGACCTGCCCATCAATCAAAATCAGGGTCCGCTCGTTCGAATCGCAACACCACCATGAGCCAAACCACCCTCACCCCGGATGAACTCGCGCCGATCGTCGCCACCCTCGCCCGGCACAACCACGCCTTCATGCGCAGCTACCCCGGCGAGTCCGACCGGCGGCAGGCGGTGCACACGGTTTACGGCGGCGGCCACCTTTTCAAAGCCGATTCCACCGCCAAACTGGGCCTCGTCGCACTCCGCTCGCTCAAGGAATACGCACCGGACGCCGCGGAACTCGCCAGGGTGTTAGGCGCGGAGTGGCAACCGGCATTTGCCGCAAAAATCTATCAGCGCATCGTCGAAAAGCTCACCCGCGAACCGATCGAAGACTTCCGCCTCGACTTCGAAGACGGCTACGGCAACCGCGAGGACCGCGAGGAGGACGCCCACGCCGAACAAGGCGCGCGGGAAGTCGCCGCCGGGCTGGCCGCCGGAACCCTGCCTCCCTTCATCGGGATCCGCATCAAGCCCTTCAACGAAGATCTGCGCGAGCGGGCGGTCCGGACCTTGGACATTTTCATCACCACCCTGGTTCGCGAAACCGGCGGCAAACTTCCGCCAAACTTCGTGGTCACCCTGCCCAAAGTCCAACTCGCCGCGCAAGTCTCCGCCGCCGCCGCGCTCTTCAGCCTGCTGGAAAAAAAGCTCGAGCTGGCGCACGGCAGCATCCCGCTCGAACCGATGATCGAAACCCCGCAGGCCA
>JBIPMR010000865.1:0-2573 GCA_044369025.1 Luteolibacter sp. | reverse complement strand
CCTTTTCCCAGCCCTCCGGTCCGCCCCACCGGCTGTTTCAGGGGCCTCCCGCCAAAAGCAAATCTCCCGCCAAAAGCAAATTCCTAGCAGCGGGACGGGCACGAAAACATGAAGGAAAACCACGACGCGCAGGCCGCCACGATGGACAAGCCCGTCGCCGCGCTCATCCAGGATCTCAAGCAGCGCGGCATGCTCGAAGACACGCTCTTCATCTGGTCCACGGAATTCGGACGCTGCCCGGTGACGCAGGGACTCAAGTCCACCGGTCGCGATCATCACCCCGCCGTCTTCACGTGCTTCCTCGCAGGTGCCGGATTGAAAAAGGGAGTCAGCTACGGCAGTTCCGACGACGTCGGCTATTCCGTCGCCGAAAACAAAGTCACCATCCCCGACTTCCACGCCACGATCCTGCACCTGCTCGGTATCGATCACGAAAAACTCACCTTCTACCACAACGGCATTAACCGCCGGCTCACGGACGTGCATGGGCACGTGATCAAAGACATTCTCGCCTGATCACGCCTGCGCACGATATTCAATGCCGATGCCCCAATCACCATGAAATCAACTGCAATCCTAACCGCAGCCCTGCTGTGCGTCCTATCGCCGATCTCCTTCGCCAAGCCTATGAAAGTCTTCATCCTCGCCGGGCAGTCCAATATGGAAGGGCAGGGCTCGGTGGATCATGAAGGCGATCGCAAAGACGGTAAGGGCAATCTGGTCTGGTCGATGACGAATTCGAAAAGTGCCGGGAAGATGAAATGCCTCAAGAACGAGCAGGGCGCAGGAAGAAGGAACCAAGCAGATCAAAAATGCGCTGTTCATCAAGACCACCGATTTTGCACGCCCGGCGGAACTTTCGCCCAATCCCTCACACGGGCACCACTGGTTCGGCAATGCCGAAAGCTACTTTCTCATTGGCAATGCTCTGGGCGAGGGTATGAAGAGCCTGTTGAAGTAATCCTTTTACATTGCGTGAGCTTATACTCTGCATTCAGCCTCCTGCCCCCGTTCTTAGATCAATAGCCCGTCTCACATGCCCATGAACAAACGCCAGTTTATCAAATCCGCCGCGCTGCTTGGCTCGGCATCTGCAGCTTCCATCTTGCACCCCGCATCAGCAGCGGATGCCGGAGCAGCGGTGCCGCCGATGGACTTGACCGATGAGAAGTTTGTCTCGGCGAACGGGCATGGGTTCATGTCGGACTCGATCCATCTGGGAGAAGAGCCGGGGTTCAGTGTGACACCGATTTATCAGGCCAAGAATGTTAGAGGTGTTTATCAGCGGCCGGGGCGAAATCCGACGGTGGGTGCCTTCGAGGTGAAGATAAAGTCGCTCGAGGGCGGCGAATATGCGGTGTCGGCCCCATGCGGTATGTCCATTATCACCCAGACTTGGCTCACGCTACTGAGCGCTGGTGACCGCATCGTGGTGCATCGCTGTGTTTATGACAATGTCATGACGCTCTTGCGCGATCATTTGCCGCGTTTTGGCATCGACGTGGTTTGGGTGGACATGCACGATCTCGCAGCGCTGCGTAATGTGCTCGCGGAAAAGAAGCCGCGTGTCGTGCATTTCGAGCCGTATGTGAACCCCACCTGCGAGGTATTGGACGCGCCCGCCATCATTCGTCTGGCGAAAGAGGCTGGAGCGGTGAGCATCGTGGACAACACATGGCTCTCTCCGTGCCTCTTCCAGCCCCTCCGCCACGGTGCCGATCTCGTGCTCCACAGCGCCACCAAGTATATCGGCGGGCATGGTTCGGCCATGGGCGGTGTCGTTAGCGGCAGCAAGGCGCTGCTGAGCCGGATTGAAAAGACCATCGGCGTGATGGGCGGCATCATCCGTCCTTTTGATACCTTCCTCCTCACCCAGGGCCTGAAGACTCTCCGCCTCCGGATGGAAGGGCACACCGCCTCAGCACTGAAAGTGGCCGCCTTTCTCGAAGCCCACCCCAAGGTTGCGCGTGTGCGCTATGGCGGCTTGGCCTCCTGGGATGAGCGGGGCATCGGGAAAAGCTACCTGCGGGGTTTTGGTGGCATGATGGGCGTCGAGTGGAAGGACGCAGCCACACATGAGAGTTTCGACCGGCGTCTGAAGCTCTGCAAACCGTGGGTGAGCCTCGGGGATGTGATCACCCTGGTCAGCAAGCGGGGAGAAGAGACCGACCGCGCGATCCCGCCGCGTTTCACCCGCATCTCGATCGGCCTCGAAGATGCAGCGGACATCATCGCCGACTTTCAACAAGCACTCGCATGAACTTCCCTCCCGATCATCCCATGAGCCGTCGGTGCTTCATGCAAATCTGCGGCAGCGCCGCCGTAGCCTGCGCCCACGCAGAAGCCGCCGAACCCGCTGGCGTGTCAAGAGCCGATAAATGGGGTCAGTCCCCGCACGATAACATTCTCGAGAAAGAGGTCAGGCCGCGCATTTCAACATGCAAGCGGTTTGCCTTTCCCGCTGTTTCCTCACCCCCGACAGCTCGGCGCTGGGGTTCAAGCCGGAGGTGAATCAGGGTGGAAGGGCTTAAACTCAACCTTGCAAATTTAGCATCGTGATGTCAAATTTGCAA
>JBIPMR010000866.1:0-2573 GCA_044369025.1 Luteolibacter sp. | reverse complement strand
GGAGGAGGAGATACTACTCGCGGCGCTGGCGGCGCTGGCGGCGGGGGGCAAGGCGCGCAAGGCGGGGCGGGCGGTGCAGGTACGGATGGTCTTGGCGGTGGTGGCGGTGGTGGCGCCAACGGGTCCACCGGGACCGGCGGGGCCGGTGGAGCCGGCAGCGTGGCGATCCAATACGCCTACAACAGCAATGTGGCAGCCGGAGCCCTGACACTCAGCGGCGGTATCACCTTGAGCTCCACCTCCACGCTCGACGCCGTCCGCAGCGGCGGCCTGATCGATGTGACCAGCGCGATCACGGGCGGCGGCGGTCTCAACATTGCCTCCTCGGCTTCGTCCGGCGGCGTGGTGCGATTGAGTGCCACCAACACCTACACCGGCGCCACCACGGTTTCCGCCGGCAAGCTCGCGGTCAACGGCTCCACCTCTGCCAGTTCCGCCGTCGGCGTTTCTAGCGCCGGCACTCTCGCCGGCAGCGGCACCGTCGGTGGAAATGCGACCCTCGCCAGCGGTGGCGCGCTCGCCCCCGGTAACAGCCCGGGTGTCCTCACGGTCTCCGGCACCACCAGCTTCTCCAGTGGTTCGATGTTCGAGTGGGAAATCGACACTGCGCAGAGCAACCCCACCACCAACCGCGGCGTCGCCTACGACGGTCTCAACACCACGGCCGTCTCCGGCAGCGGGGCGATCTTCAAAGTCATGCTCACCGGAGCGCAGGATTTCTCGGACTCCTTCTGGGACCAGACCCGCACCTGGACGGATATTTTCAAATCCGCCGACGGCAGCACGTCCCTGTCCAACTGGGCCTCGGTCTTCAGCGGTGGTTTCCAGTATTCCTACAATGGCACCACCGTGGCGCCCACCAGCTCCGGCTACTTTGCCCTCACCGGCAATTCACTGACCTGGTCCGCGGTGCCGGAACCCAGCAACCTGCTGGCGGGGATGCTCGCGTCCGGCGCCCTGCTGCGCCGCCGGCGGAACTCCTGATTGCAACTTGGGGAGGGGCTGCTGCCCCCTTCCAACGTGGCTGGCCCCAAGCTGGCAGAACGTGAGGATCTCGCCGCATGATGGAAAGTAACCGCGCGTCCCGTGCCTGGCAGTCATTTCCACCCGGCTCTGGTCTTGTCGGGCAAGCTGGGCAAGGGTTTGTTGGCGGGATCCAGGCTGGCTGGGAATGGCGGTCCCTCCTCCTCTTCCTCTATCAAACCCCTATTCCGCAGTTTTGCGGATTCCAGGATGCAGGGAGCACGATCTCCCGCTCCTTCACCGCTGGCACTCCGGCGAAAAACTTCGTCCGTCTCAAAGTCTAAAGGTCAACCCTGACCCCGAGCTTCTTACCCCGAGCTTCTGACTTCTGACTTCTGACTTCTGACTTCTGACTTCTGGCCCCTTACCTCCGGCCCTCCGTGTCATCACTTTGAGGACTATCAACCCCTTTCGGTTTTCTGCTCAACTCGGAGCGTCGAATTGATTACCAATCTCAACCCAAAATCCATGAGCCACCCAAGGCTCATGAGTCCCATCGCCTCCTCACCCGTAATCTTCGGCAGCGCTGCCGATGCCATCGCCATCGTCAAGGACAACAACACCGTGACCGCCGCCAACACCGCCCGGCAGGGACACCACCACTCCCAATTTCCCCGCCCTCCGGTCCTCCCATGAGCTTTCTCAATGGCCGTCATCTTCAAAGCCATTTCCTGGAACCGATGGGCGGGCATCCTGTGAACACAGGATATCCAAACCTGAAGAATCATCTAAGATTCGACCTCGAGCTCAGCCACAGCTCAGCCCCCGAGTTCTGAAAATAACCACCAAACCCAGCAAAAAACCAACCCCTCTTCGAAAACCCATATGAAAATCAACCACCGCAGAAACAGTCTCCTCACCCTTACCGCCGCTCTCGCGCTGTTCAGCAACCAAGCCACGGCCGCCACCTTCACTTGGGATGGCTCTTCCACAACTTCTTGGGCTACCGCTGCAAACTGGGTTTTGGACAGTGCGCCGGGATTCGGCGGAAATACTACTGATGTCGTCATCGCTGGCACCACCAATGTCTTTAATATTTTTCTAGCGACCGCCGGAACGTATACTCTCAGATCGCTGACGTTTGATGCCACTAACGACGCGGACACCAGGCTCTTCGTCGCCGGTGCCGCCAATACTACCTCCAACACTCGCCCTCTGGTATTTAGCTCAGACTCGGGCAATGCAACCTTGACCGTGGAATCCGGCTCGACCGGAAATAAAACCATTGATAGGAACGAGGGTGCTGCGACGATCACCCTTACCAGTTCGCTGGATGTGATTCACAATGGCAGCGGGACGCTTACACTGGGGAACTCTTCCAATACGAGTAACCTCGGGGGGGCTGGTGGCATCAACAAATCCGGCACCGGCACACTCGTCTTAGCTAGTGTCAACACCTACACCGGCGCGACGACGATCAGCGGAGGCAGCTTGCAAGTCGGTGCCGGCGGCACCACGGGCAGACTGACTGCCACCACCGCCATCACCAACAACAGCAACCTGACCATCAACCGCAGCAATGCGTTCACCCAGGCCACCGACCTCGGGGC
>JBIPMR010000864.1:0-2574 GCA_044369025.1 Luteolibacter sp. | reverse complement strand
AAATACCGGGTTGAAGCCAGCAAAGATGAAATGTCCGCTCTCACCGGAGCCAATTTCGCCAGGGAATCACTCATCGCCCTCGCGCTGGGCCTCATCGGCATCTTCCTCTACATCACCGTGCGCTTCGAAGTCTCCTTCGCGGTGGGCGGTTTCGTTGCCATCCTCCACGACGTGTTGATTTCGGTCGGCCTGGTGGTGCTCTTTGGCGGCGAACTCTCGCTCATCCACGTCGGCGCGATCCTGACCATCGCCGGTTACTCGATCAACGACACCATCGTCGTCTTCGACCGGATCCGGGAAAGCCTGAAATTCCGCCAAGGATCGACTGAGGAAATCATGAACGAGGCCATCAACGCCACGCTCTCCCGCACTCTGCTCACCTCCGCGACCACGATTGTCACCGTCGCGATCCTGTCGTTCTTCGGCGGTTCCGGCCTGCGCGATTTCTCCATCATGATTCTCATCGGTCTGTTGGTCGGCACCTACTCCTCGGTGTTCGTCGCCTCGCCGGTGGCCCTCTGGTGGAGCGGCCGCAAGGGTGGCAGCCTGCGCAAGGACGTGCTCGCCTCGACCGCCAAGGCGGAGTCGATCGCCGCCGCTCCCTGATGCATCTCTCACCAAAAAGCCCCGCGTTCTGCTGAACGCGGGGCTTTTTTATGCCGGAAATCCTCAGTTCTTGGCCGGCGGAGCGTCTTCGGGCGAAATTTTCCCGTCGCCATTTTGGTCGAGCAACTCGAAGCGGTCTTCCTGCTGATCCTCGGTGAGATCTTTCATGGCCGGACCGAGACGGAATTCCCCGAACGACAAGCCGCCATCGCCATCCGAATCCAGCTTTTTGCTGATTTGCCCCGGCTTGCCCGATGGCTCGTCGTCGTCCATCGAACGCTCCGACTTCGGACCGCGCTTGCCGTCCGCTCGTTTGAACGAAGTGTCCGGCCGGTCCTTCGGCGAAATCACCCCGTCGCCATCCGTATCCAGGCGCTTGAAAACGATCTCCTGCTTGTCGGGCGGCAGCTTTTTGAAAAATCCGCCCACTTTGAATTCCTCGAAACTGATTCCACCGCTGTGGTCGGCATCCAGCTCCCACAGCCGCTTCATCGGCGGGCCGTGGCCGTCCGCCGGCTTGCCAAAACGCCCGAGTTCAGCGTGGCTCAATTTGCCGTCGCTGTCTTTATCCAGCCGTTTGAACAAATCCGCGCGCTTGTCTTCGGGCAGGTTCCGCACTCGTGGCATCGCCTCGAACTCCGCCTGCGAAATCGTTCCGTCGCCATCGGCGTCCGCGGTCTTCCATGCTTGCATGAAGTCTCCACCCGGCCCCCGCCGCTCGCCTTTCCCGCCGCGTGGGGGACTATCAGGTCGCTCGACGGGCTGGGCCAAGCAGACGGCCGGAAGCAGCAGACCTGTGATAAGAACACAAACAGGGATTGTTTTCATGGGAGAATCGAGGTTGTCTAGCCCCGTCCTGCGGGGTATCGAGCATAGAAACTCCAAAAGTATTCAAAAGTTTCCCGCCAAGCACCGTTCTTTCCACCCATCCCCGGCACCATGCACATCCGAGACATTCTAGCAGACTCAAAACCCTCGCTTTCCTTCGAGTTCTTCCCACCCCGTTCCGCCGCGGCCTGGGAGGATCTCTATCAGGCGATCCGCGAGTTGGAGCCGCTCCGCCCGACCTTTGTCTCGGTCACCTACGGAGCCGGTGGCGGCACCCGCGAACTGACCCACGATCTGGTCGAGCGCATCATCCAGACCACCTCCATTCCGCCCGTCCCCCACCTGACCTGCGTCGGGCATTCGGAGCAGGAGGTCACCGAGATCCTCGAGCGCTACGCCGCGGCCGGCGTCACCAACATCCTCGCGCTGCGCGGCGACCCGCCTCGCGACCAGCCGGACTACGATTGGTCCGAGAGCGGCTTCCGCCATGCTTCCGACCTGGTGCGCTTCATCCGCAAGTTCAATGAAACCGGCGCCCACCCCGATCCGCGCGGCTTCGGAATCGGCGTGGCGGGATTTCCGGAAGGCCACCCGGCCACGCCCAACCGGATGGACGAACTGGATTTCCTCAAAGCCAAAGTGGATGCCGGAGCCGACTACATCTGCACCCAGTTGTTTTTCGACAACCACGACTTTTTCGACTTCCGCGACCGCTGCGACCTCGCCGGCATCCGGGTGCCGATCATCGCCGGGGTGATGCCCGTGACGTCCCTGCAAGGCATGAAACGCATGGCCGAACTGGCGGCGGGTGCCCGTTATCCGGCGAAGCTGATCCGCGCCCTCGACCGTGCGAAGTCGAACCCTGAATCCGTCGAGCGGGCGGGCATCCACTACGCCGCCCAGCAATGCGCCGGATTGCTCGACGCCAAGGTCGATGGCATCCACTTCTACACCCTGAACAAAAGCCGGGCGACGCGCGAAATTTACAACAGCCTCGGCCTGGCGGCGGGAGTCTGACTTCTAGCGGCGGCCCATCTGATAAACCTCCTCCGCCTGCTGCAGCGTGATCTCATAGAGGGTGCCCTTGATCGGAACCATCATCGGAATCCGGTTGGTGGACGGATCCACCGGATATTGGGC
>JBIPMR010000863.1:0-2578 GCA_044369025.1 Luteolibacter sp. | reverse complement strand
TGGAAAATCGGCCTCTACCAGGCTTGCGGACTTCCCAACATGCTTTCGGTGGATTGTTGGATCATTTCCGCGCCCGTTCAGTTGGAAATGGCCGACTCTTATTCACTGGGTGAGATGAACTGTGACCTGATGGCCAACCACGATCTGATTTCCGCGGGTTATCAGCTCTTCAATCCATGTCTGGACGTCTGCATCCAGCACCATGAGATGGATTCGAAGACGAATGAATATTACGTGGAATACAGCAAGCGGACCGATAGCCTTGACCGGCTCTCGAAATTCATGGCAAGCAGGAACTGCCCCTCCTATCGACATTTCGAGATCCCCCGGGTCCGGACGGATTGGCTGATTTCAGGATACAAGCCGGACCCTTATTCCAATCGGTCGAAGAAACTCTTGATAAGGCTGCCGGAAACGCCCTGCGAAGAAGCGTTCTCCAGGTTGGTTGAGCTGGAGAATTTCGCCATCCGGAATTCCTTCGATCTGATCCTTCTGGGCGCGGGACCGCTCGACTCCTTGTTCAAGTCCTGTGAACCGATGCTGCTGCGGAACAACCGCATCTATCTGTTTTCGCTAGGGAACCATTTCGACGACTTCAT
Organism: Luteolibacter sp.; assembly: GCA_044369025.1. Lineage (GTDB taxonomy): Bacteria > Verrucomicrobiota > Verrucomicrobiia > Verrucomicrobiales > Akkermansiaceae > Luteolibacter. The sequence continues at coordinate 1,979 of JBIPMR010000863.1, read as the reverse complement.
CGGTTCGCTGATGGCGGATGGTTACGACGGGCGGGCCCGCGTCGTTTTCGCATCGAGCACGCGCTTTTTGTCGGATGCACTGGCGCAGACCAGCGATTTCATCGTCCTCCAGGACAAGGTGTTTTCGGACCCGCATCGCCGGGCGAATCCCGGAATCCGCCGGAGCTGCACGTTGATCACCTCGGTTTACAAGTCGGACGAGTTCCTCGAAAACTTCTCCATCAATTCGCTGGGCTTGGAAAACTATCATGAAGCGGTCGACCACATCTTCCTCTTTTCGGAAACATCCCCGGAAGAGCGGAGGGTTTTGATACGGCATTTCGGATCCGGTGACAACGTGCTCATCGTGAGAAACAGCTCGGACCCGGGACTCTATCCGTGTTGGAACCTGGGAATTTCCCTGGCGACCACCGACTATGTTTCCAACGCAAATGTCGATGATTTGCGCGCCAGCGGCCACGTCTCAAAATTGACGGGGATTCTCGACCGCATGAGCCACATCGGCGTCGCTTGTTCCGCGCTCGTCCCTTTCCACGATCCCACCGCGGATGTCGCCAGCCTCCCGTCGTCTCCCTCATGGTATTCGGATCAAGCAGGCGAGTTCGGATATTTCGATCTCGGCGCCGTTCTGATCGATGATGGGGGGCGCACCCGGTTGAAACCCCACAACCTGCCGCATTGCATGCCGGTTTGGCGCAAGAGTCTCCATCTCAATCATGGTTTCTTTGATGAATCGCGATACGGGACCTTCGCCGACTGGGCGTTTTGGCTGGCAGCAGCCAGGAACGGCAACCGCGGCTTCCTGCATCCGGAGTCCCTTTCTTTCTATTACGTCAACCCCGACTCCCACAACCGGCGTGGCTCGATGTTGGATCAATTCCACAGCCGGATCGAAGAGGAGAACCTCCCGCGCTTCGCCGCTTATCGCTCACGGTTGCGGCCGGGCCGCAGCGGAGGTCCGAAGACGCGGGCGGTGGAGAAAAAATTGAATCTGGGATTCACGGAATTGCAGTACGGGCACCACCGGAATTCATTCGGTTCGCTGGTTGAAAGCTTGAGGCCGTTGCACTTGGGCGGTGGGGGAATCAAGTTCCTGCCCTTCATCGAGCGATATTTCAATTGGGGTTTGTCCGACCATGAGGCGAGGTCGAATGACCCGCGACCCATCGACAAGCCATGGGTCGGGATCATCCACGTTCCCTTCGACAGTCCCAAATGGTTTGCCGGAACCCAAAGGCCGGAGGACATCTTCGAAACCGACCTTTGGAAAGATTCTCTACCCCATTGCCGGGGACTCATTTGTCTCAGCGAGGATTTGCAGGCGGACCTCAATGTCTGCTACCCCGGTCTCCCGACGCTCGCGGTGAAGCATCCGACTGACCTCAAAGCCTCGCGGTTCGACTTCCGCGAGTATATGAGGAAGCCAAGAGTGGTACAAGCCGGAGATTGGTTGCGCCAGTTGCAGGCGATTTACCGGATCAAGGCTCCCGGGCACCGAAAACTCATGCTCCGCAAACGCACTTCGATCAAATCCATGAAGCGCGAAATCCAGGAGATGGGCAACTTCGTGGACAAATCCGTCTCGGTGAAGGACTTCGTCAGCAACGAGGAATACGACGAGATCCTGTCGTCGTCAGTGGTGCTGTGCCTGCTCTACGCAACTGCGGCGAACAACCTGGTCCTGGAATGTATCGCAAGGCACACGCCCATCATCATCAATCCATTGCCAAGCGTGGTCGAGTATCTGGGGGAGGAGTATCCGCTCTACGCCAGCAACGTCGAGATGGCGGATTTGCTCTTGTCGGATCAGAACCGGATCCTGGCGGCCAGCGAATACCTTCGCGGGCGAACGGACGCCGTGGATTTTTCCTACCGCGGATTTCGGAAGGGCATCGCCAATTCGAGTTTTTACGAACGCCTGTGAAGGATTGTCCCACCCATCAAAAACACCATGTTCTTCTGGAGAAAAAAACCAATTG
>JBIPMR010000862.1:0-2579 GCA_044369025.1 Luteolibacter sp. | reverse complement strand
AGATCCCCGCCCTCGTCACTGTCGTCACCCGTCCGCAGGAACTCACCCGCAAGCAACTCCGGGAACTGCAATACGCACTCGACCAAGCCGGCTTCACCGAAAGCAACCTCACGGCCGCTTGGGGCAAGATGAACAATCATCAGATCGCCGCCAGCATCATCGGCTACATCCGTCAAGCCGCCATCGGCGATCCGCTTATCCCGTTCACCGAGCGCGTGGATCATGCTCTGCAAACCATGATGGCTTCGCGGAACTGGACCACCCCCCAGCGCGAATGGCTCAAGAAACTTGCCGCCCAGACCAAGGCCAACCGCATCGTGGACCGCGCCGCGATCGACGATCAGAACCTCATCTTCAAACGCGAAGGCGGCGGCTTCAACCGCCTCAACAAGATCTTCGACGACAAGCTCGACCAAGTTCTCAAGCACTTCAATGATTCCGTCTGGCCGCAGGCGCAGTAACGACAAAGACATTTCAACTGAGATAAGAAACCAACTACGATGCATCCGGCAGTAGAGAAGGAATTGGCAAATTCCGATAAATTCAGAGAGAACTTACAACGGGTGTCGTTTTGGCGCTTTGCAGCAGTGATCAAAAATGGACGATATTGTCGTGAATCTCTGGACAAGGCGTTTGCCCTCTCGGGGCACACTGGAAACCCGATTTTCGACCTTTGGGTCTATTTGGTGCAGGCCCTTCCATGGTTTGTACCTGCGACTTTCGTCCTCATTCCTGGAATGTTCGCGGCCCTAATCGGCGTCATTTCGTCGACTCTGTCGATTGTTACGATGGAGCCGAGAATCATTCAAAAGACAATTGAAGTGCCGTTTCTTTGGGTTTTTACCACCACAAAAGTAATTACTCAGACTGTGACCGTGCCCGTCGTGCATGCGCCTGACATTAAAATCGCCACGGCTGTCGCTGTGAGCGTGATTGTCGGCGGCATCATGATTCTGTCAGGAATTCTCAAGTGGGCATTTCTCTTCGAGCTCGCCTATCGCCGTAAGCTCCTTCTGCGTCATGCAGCGAAAACCGAATAGATGGCCAGAGTTTAATGACTTCCCACTTATCCACATTTCATTCAGATCCACGGTCAAAGACCGCCGGCATAACCGCCAGCTTCCCGCATATCCTCCTTGGCGCACTTCGCTGCTTGGCGTTTCAGTCCTCTTCTTCTCCCTCACCAACGCTCGCTCACCCCTTCTCCATTTCAGCATCTCAGCTTTTCAGCCTTTCAGCATTTACCTCACAATGACCCACGACATCGTCCAAAAACTCTGGAACTTCTGCAACGTCCTCAAGGACGACGGAGTCACCTATCACCAATACGTCACCGAGCTCACCTACATCCTCTTCCTCAAGATGGCTGAGGAAACCGGCACCGAGGACCAGATCCCCGAGGGCTACCGTTGGGCCGATCTCGAAAAGAAGAGCGCGCCCGAGCGGCTGGAGTTCTACAAAATCGCCCTGATTCACCTCGGCGGCCATGGCTCCAGCCTCGTGAAGGAAATCTACGCCAACGCCTCCTCCTTCATCAAGAAACCCTCCACGCTTTCCACGCTTGTGAGCGACATCGGCAAGCTCGATTGGTATTCCGCCCGTAAGGAAGGTCTCGGCGATCTCTACGAAGGCTTGTTGGAAAAGAACGCCAGCGAGGTGAAATCCGGCGCGGGCCAATACTTCACCGTCCGCGCCCTCATCGACAGCATGGTCCACGTGATGAAGCCCACGCTCGACGACATCATCCAGGATCCCGCCGCCGGCACCTGCGGCTTCCACATCGCGGCGAACCACTACCTCCGCACCCACAACGATTTCGATTCCCTCACCGAAGCCAAGCAGAAGAAATACCGCAGCGGCACCTTCTGCGGCATGGAGCACGTCCAGGACACCCATCGCCTCGCGCTCATGAACCTCATGCTCCACGGCATCGAGAACGGCGTCCGTTATGGTGACACTCTATCCGAAGACGGCGCGGCCCTGCCCAAGGCCACCCTCATCCTCACCAATCCACCCTTCGGCACCAAGAAGGGCGGGGGACTGCCAACCCGCACCGACTTCACCTACCCCACCAGCAACAAGCAATTCTGCTTCGTCCAGCACATCTACCGCTACCTGCTGCCCGGCGGACGCGCCGCCGTCGTGCTGCCGGACAACGTCCTGTTCGAGAGCGGCGTCGGCAAGGACATCCGCCGCGACCTGATGGACAAGTGCAACCTCCACACCATCCTCCGCCTGCCCACCGGCATCTTCTACGCCCAAGGCGTGAAAACCAACGTCCTCTTCTTCACCCGTGGCAAGACCGACAAGGGTAACACCCAGGAAGTCTGGGTCTATGACCTCCGCGCCAACATGCCGCAATTCGGCAAACGCACCCCGCTCACCCGCGAGCATTTTGCCGATTTTGAAAAAGCCTTCGGCACCGATCCCCAAGGCAATCCCGCCGCCCTCAAAAAACGCAAGGACACCGGCGAGACCGGCCGTTTCCGCAAGTTCACCCGCGAGTGGATCGCCGAGCGCGACGACTCCCTCGACATCGCCTGGCTCAAGGACGACAACGCCGAATCCAGCGCCGACCT
>JBIPMR010000861.1:0-2583 GCA_044369025.1 Luteolibacter sp. | reverse complement strand
ATTTCCGACAATCGTCGGATCCGAGGGTGAGGTGGGTATCGATATCGGCACGCTGCGGGCTAAGACCGGCGCGATCACGCTCGACCCCGCATACGGCAATACCGGTTCGTGCAAGAGTGCGATCACTTTCATCGATGGTGAAAAGGGCATCCTTCGTTACCGCGGCTACGACATCGCCGATCTCGCCGCCAAAAGCACCTTTGTGGAGACCGCTTATCTGCTGATTTACGGAAACCTTCCCAGCGCGTCCGAACTCTGCAGCTTTTCCGGCCTGCTCACGGAAAATCAAATGCTCCATGAAGGGATGCGCCACAATTTCGATGGATTCCCGCCCACCGCGCATCCGATGGCGATCCTCTCGGCGATGATCAATGCGGCTTCCTCCTACCACCCGAATCTCATCTGCGAGGTGAATCGCAAACAACGCTTCGAGCATCACGCCGCGCGTTTGATTTCCCAAGTCCGCACCATCGCCGCCTATTCCTACCGCAAGGCCCACGGCCTGCCGACGATCTATCCGAAATCCAACTTGAAATACACCGAGAACTTCCTCCACATGATGTTCTCGGCTCCCAACGAGGATGTCGTGCTCAAGCCGGAAGTGATCCGCGCGCTGGACCTGATTTTCATTCTCCACGCCGATCACGAGCAGAACTGCTCCACCTCCACCGTGCGCACCGTCGCCTCGAGCCAGGCCAATCTCTTCGCATCGGCCTCCGCCGGAGTTTGCGCCCTTTGGGGCCCGCTTCACGGCGGTGCCAACCAGGCGGTCCTCGAAATGCTCGAGGAAATCCACCGTGAGGGCGACGATGGAACCAAGTTCCTGACCGAGGTCAAGAACAAGACCGGCAACCGCCGCCTGATGGGCTTCGGTCACCGGGTTTACAAAAATTTCGACCCGCGTGCCGTCATCATCAAGGAACAGTGCGACAAGGTGCTCGCCCAACTGCACGTTTCCGATCCGCTGCTCGACATCGCGAAGCGGCTTGAGGAAATCGCCCTCGGCGACGACTATTTCGTTTCCCGCAAACTCTATCCGAACGTCGATTTCTACAGCGGCATCATCATGCGCGCCATCGGCATTCCGCTCGACATGTTCACCGTGATGTTCGCCATCGGCCGGATGCCCGGATGGATCGCGAACTACAAGGAAGTCATGGACGATCCGGACAGCCGCATTTCGCGCCCGCGCCAGATCTACACCGGCGAGAATCTCAGGAGCTACACGCCGCTGGAAGCCCGCGGCTGAGGCCCGCCCGGTTCAACAAGCCGCCGCACCCCGCAGGTGCCGCGGCTTTTTTCGTTCACCCGCGCCGTGGGCGGAAACCCAACGCGAAACGCAGCAGCACGATCGGCATGGCGGTGAGGACCAACGCCGCCGCTGCGATTTTCAGTCCCGGATAGACCCGTGCCGCTTTGCGATCCAGCGCCTGGAGCGATTCCCTCACCACCTGTTCGCGCGGCACGTAAAAACACTCGCGCGCCGGCATTCCCTGGGAGTCCTCACTCCGCCGCGACACCTCCCCGAATTCGGTATGCACCGGCCCGGGGCATACGGCGAGAACCGGAATGTGGTGCTCGCGCAACTCGATCCGCAGCGCCTCGGAAAAACTGGTCACGTAGGCCTTCGTCGCCGCATACACCGCGAAATCCGGGATCGGCAACACACTCGCCAACGAACTCACATTGATCACCGCTCCGCCCCGCCGGATCATCGCAGGCACCAGGCAGTGGGTCAAATGCGTCAGCGCCTCGACGTTGACCTGGATCAACGCCCGCAGTTTTTCCCAATCCGAGGTGGCGAACTCGCCGTAATCGCCCAAACCCGCGTTGTTGACGAGTAGATCAGGAATCAGGCCCCTCTGCTCAAGAGTCTCCACCAGCTTCTCGCGCGCCGCGGACTGGCTCAGGTCGGCCACGAATACGACCACGGCCACATGCGGGTGGCGGGCACGGAGTCGATCCGCAAGCTGCTGCAACAGCGGCTCGCGACGCGCCACGAGGACGAGCATTTCGGCTCGTGGCGCGATTTGAAGAGCAAATTCTTCGCCCAGGCCGGATGACGCTCCGGTGACAAGGGCGCAGGAAAAATGGGTCAGGTAAGGCATGGCGTGGTCATACACCATGCCACCGGATTACGCCATCTGACTTTCACCGTTCGGGCCTTGAGTGACCAAAACGATGCGCAGGGGCAGGCGCACCAGAATTTCGCCATCGCAGCCGATGTCGATCGAGTAGATGCCGGCTTCCTCGAAGCGCAGGCCTTGGAGGTTCATCACGATGTTGCGGGTGAGGAACGGTACGTTTTTCGGCAGCTGGACTTCGAATTCCGGCTCGATCGGCATGTTGTTCGGGTCGAGGGATTCGCCGTCCTCGTTGATGATGTTGATCGAAAGCTTGTGACGGCCGGCGTCTTCCGGAGTGAAGCAAAAGCGCATGGCGAGGGCGCACGAGGGGTGCACCACCGGCACCGCACGTGCGGCAAGGGTGTCGAAGGTTCCGGAGATGACGAGCTTGCCGTTGTAGTCGGCGGCGAAGTCACAAAGGGTGGCGATTTGGATGTCCATGATGGATGTTTGAATG
>JBIPMR010000860.1:0-2585 GCA_044369025.1 Luteolibacter sp. | reverse complement strand
GGACTTGCCATCCACATTCACATAGGTCGCACTGGTGTGGGCGATGTCCGGGCCGCTGAGCGCGTTGAAACTCGCGGATCTGGAAGCGCGCGCGACGATCCACAGCGGTTCGCCGGCGACGTGGTCGAAGCTGATCTTCGCCTCGCGCTCGTCCGTGGCTTGTTGCGCGAGCATTTTTCCATTAGAAATAATCTGAAGCACGCCGATGGGGTTGCGCGAAACGGCGCGGGCCTCGATCTTGAGCGGGGTGCCGGGTTTCACATCGAGCACCTCGCCGATGTCCTTGCCGTTGACGGTGAGGAACAACAACGGGCCGCTGGTGGTGAAGGTGCGATTGTTGCGGATACCGTCGATCCAACGCTGATAGGTGAATGGCAGCTCGGTTTTCACATAGACGCGGCAAATCCCCGCCACACGCGCGGGATGGTCACTGCCGTTGCTGAGCGGCACCCGGAAGCCGCAGTCGAGAAAACGGTAATAATCGTCGGGTTCAAGCTGGTCGAGCGAGTCGCTCATGTCCTGCGCGACGTTGACCGGCACGTCATTGTTGCGGCCGAGACCGTGGGCCTCGATCACGATGCCGCCTTGGGAACGCGCTTCCTGGATCGCGGGCAGGTTGTGCGGCCAGTCCCAGAATGGCGGGCCGCCCATGAAACCGGTGCTGATCGGCTCGATCAGACGCTTGATGTTGAGCAGGATGATGTGACCGTAAAATTCCTCGTTGCGGTATTCCTCCGCCATCTCCGCGTGGTAGTCGCCATCGCACATGCCGGGGATCGGCCCCATGGGGAACTGTGTCGGGGCGATGAAATTCTGGTCCTTGGTATGATGCTTTAGTGTTAGATTGTTCGCGACGCGAAGATCTTCCGCGCGTTGGACGATCTTGAGCAAGCCGAGGTCCTCGTTCTCGCTCCACCAGTTCTTCGCCCAGTGGATGTGGGTGTCACCGCTGATCCAGCCGAGCGATTTCATATCGAGAAAACGCTGCGAGCTGAGGGTGATTTCGCGGATTTCACCGGGTTCGAGATCCACGGTTTCACTCACGAAGGGATGCTCGTAGCCACGCTCGAGAGTGAGCTTGGTCCTGCCTGCCGGGACATTGATTTCAAAAGTCCCGTCGCTATAAAAAAACGGCAGCGTGAAATCCGCCGCGTGACCGGCGAACATCAGAGGCACGAATGTCTTGCTGGATAGCGTGATGTTGTCGGCATAAGCCTTGCCGTGGCGGAGCAGTCCGTCGCTGCCGAGAACATGAACGCGACCGGGAAAAACCTCGCCGGTGGAGCCTTCGATGAGCCGGCCTTTCAAGGTGGCGGGCTGACTGACGGTGATGGCGGCATTTGCCTGGAGACGAGTCTCCGGCTTCACGTTCTGTCGGACCAAGGTGAGAGAGCTTGTCTTCCTTTGCGCGTCAGCCACTTCGAGACTCGCCCAAGTGAGCATCGACTCGCCGGGTTGGAGGTCGATCCCCTCGGCCACCGGTCCCTTCCAGCCGGACCACGCAGGAACGAGCAGCACCACGTCGGCGGAGCGATTGGTGACGTCGAGCAGCGCTACGTGTTTCAAGCCGGCGGTCAGAGGAATCGGGGATGCCTCGACAAGAGCCAGCGAATCGCCGCGCCATTCCACGCGGGTCGTTCCGAGGATCGCGCGGGTTTTTGCCCCGAGGGCACGAAGTTTTTCCAACCAAGCGGCGGTTTTCTCCGGATCGGGCTCAGGCTGGATGATCCATCCCTGATAGACCTCCAATGACAGATCGAGCATTTCCGCCTGCAGTTCGCAGGGCGCTTCCATCGGCAGGCGGGTGAACAGCCGGAACCAGTTGAGTGCCTCACGGCGGGCTCCCTCCGCGTCATTGTTCGCCGGCTTGATTTTAAAATTAAGCAGGACGTCGCTGCGAAAACCGAGGTCCTGGGTACCTTGACCGGCATTGACGTTGAGAACCGCAGAGCGCACGCCGGTCTGGTTCGTCCAGAGCCGGAGTTTGCGGGATTCGCTGCGTTTGCCGGTCAACGGTCCCTGCGGCACCAGTTCGAGGCGCAGCCACTGGTCACGGCCCGACACTCCGGGCGCCTCGGGAATGAAATTCTCACTCTCGATTTGCAGCGGCGAGGTGATCCCGGCGGTATTGTTGATCACGATGTCGAACTCGCGCCATTCCCCTTGGACCAGTTCACGCAAGGCGTCCCCCTCCGCCGCCTTGACGCGCGACTCGGGCGAAATGCTGACCTCGATCAAAGAAATCCCTGTAGCGGCAGACAGGCCGGTCCCGATGGCCAAGATAGCCAGCAGTCGAACAACAAAACGTATAAATTCGGAGCTCATGGGAGAGGATGGAGCGTCCCGCGTGCCCGTATCGGTCAAGCACATGGACGATCTCAATGCACACACGATGCAACGTTCCGCAGACGCCGTCTAGACGTCCAATGGGATGGGATTCCCTGCAGGCTCTCAATAGACCATCAGGTTGCGCGGCGGCTCGGCCGGGCTCATCGACTCGACCTTTAATACCGGAAGCCCGGAACGGTCGACAGCGACCTGCCCGACGGCCCGATACCAGCCGAGTTGCTGCCACTGCGAAGGAT
>JBIPMR010000859.1:0-2604 GCA_044369025.1 Luteolibacter sp. | reverse complement strand
ATTGAGGACCACGCTGGAACTTGCGCAACCGCCGCCGACCACACCTAGCAGCTTGCCGGCGTCGATGCTGGTGAGTCCGTCGTAGGTGTTAGGACCGGAGAGCGTCAGGGTATTCGCGCCGACCTTGGTCAGCTTGCCGCCGGTACCGCTGATGATGCCGCTGTAGGTGGTATCGACGAGTTTGGTGCCGATACTGAGGGTGTTACCGCCGATGGCGAGGTCATCCGCGCCTGTGAGTGCGCCGATATTGTAGGTGTTGTCGCCGGCGACGATGAAAGTGACCGCCTGCACGCCAACGGAGACACCAGTGTTCAGCGTGGCGGCTTGCAACGCGTCAACATTGTTCAGAGCGAGGGTTCCCTTGGTGGCGGTGGTGGTCGCCGTGCCAGTGAACAATGGATTAGCGGTGCCCAGGGAGGTCGTGCCGAGACCGTTTTGTGTGGTAGCTGTTCCATTGTTGAGCGTGAGATTGCCCGATCCGCTGATGGCTCCGTTAAGCTTGAGGGTGCTGGAGGTTGCTGAAGCGAGAATCAACGTGTTGACTCCGAGGTCCAAGGTTCCAGTATAATTGAATGTCCCTGTTCCTGAGGAAAGTTCAGAAGTGGCGGTCACCGTGCCGTTACCGCTGTAGGTGGCGTTGGCAATGCGACTGCGAAGGGCTCCTCCTGCAAACTCGGTCGTCCATGCGTTCAAGGTCGTGGCAGTATTCGGAGTAAGCACACCCTTGGTGATCTTCACATTCGCATTGGCAGCCCCCAAAGCACCTGCGGAATTCAATAGAAGCCCATTGGTGATTGATCCGGCGTTCAGTTCGAAATCGGTCAGTCCGGTGTTGTCGGCCTGGATTTGCCCGATGATTGATCCGCCCGAGGTATTTGTATTGCCTGTGGACTTATAGGTAACCTTTCCTGTAAGGGTGGAGCTGAATTTGCCATTTGCTCCTGCTACTGCTACGGTGGCCACAGTAGTTCCGGCATCAATGATGCCGCCGCCAGCGCCGGCCGTGGGAAAGGCAATCGTTCCGGTTGCGAAATTATAGCCGAAGATTCCAATCTTGATGGTATTGACGTTGACCGCGCCACTCACGGTCACGGTTCCCGCGGTTCCGCGGAAATCCGCGATGTCTTGCCCGCCAACGGCATTCCACAACTGATAGGACGTCCCGTTCCACCAATTGGCGGTGGTGCCGGTATCCCAGGTACCCGCACCTGTGATGCCAGTTGTGGGCGGGTTGCCAGAGGCACCAGCACCGTCGCCATCCCAGTAAAGGGTGCCGGCCGAGGCGGAAGTCACGGCGAAGTGGATGAACAGCGCACCGCAGAAGAGGGTGGTGGCGGGCGAAAAGGAGAGACGGGCGGTGGCGCGGAGTTTCATTTGGTTTTTTGGTTTAATTTTAGAGTTGGGGCTTGCTGAATTTTTCGATTTGAAACGCTGATTACAAAACACCCGGGCACCTCGTTTGGAGACGGGTAGCACGCCGGCAACACCAGAGGATCGGTGGGTTTTTGCGGTCGTAGCTTCCAGTAGGATGAAGCATTTGGCAGCGTTGCATACCCCCGTATTCACAGGGTGCTGGATGGCCCGGGTTGGCGGATTGGACACGAGTCCCGGGTTGACCACAATTGTGCTGGTCCCGTTGTGCCGGTGGTTGCGACCGGGACCGATGGGGGAGGTGCTACCACCCGTGATGGTGAGCCTGGTATTCGAGTTCAGCGTGGCGAAAACGCCATGCTGTCACGCGCGAGGATTTGTGGAAAAGTAGCTGGAGCGTCCCGCTCCAGTCCGTTGTCCGGGCGTCTCCGCCCGGACAAAGAGGAGTTGAGGCGGGACGCTCCAGCCACTTTGTTAGCGACGCCCTTTCACAAATCCTTATGCGCGCCAGCATAGAACGGTCCTACCAATTCACAGTCAGGCTGCCCGCCGTGTAGCGGGCTTTCATCTTTTCCTTAGGAATCCATTCTGAATGTCCATCAAGGAACATGACGTTCACTCCGAGGGCTTCTCCATTATTCATGATCGCGGCGACGCGGGGCGCTCCGGCGTAGTCACGGCATAAACCCGCCCACAGGATGGGATACCAGGCGTCATCGGTGAAGCTTCGAGGGAAGGCCTTTGTGGCGTCCTTGATGATGTCCTCGTATGCGATTGCGCCATGATATTCATTCTTGTCAGGTGGTTTCACCGAACCCTTCGTGAACCACGAGTTCGATTTTGTCGATCCGTCGGCGGCGAAGTAACAATAGTGGGTGGGCGTTGATGCGTCGCCGTAGTTATACCACCATGGATAAGCGGGAGCTCCGCCGTAGATGTTCCTGGTGGGTGCGTAACAGGACTCCTTAAAAATGCCGGCTGCCTCAAGGGCTACCCTTCCGAACAGGTAGTAGGGCGCGGAATTGCTGTTTCCTTCTTTGGCTCCCGCATGGAGTTGCGGCAGTCTTCCGGCATTGTCGCTGCCGGCTGCCATGGCGGCTGCGGAAAGGTTCCGCAGGTTGTTCATGTCCGAGACTTTGGCGGCGGACTGGCGGACATTCTGGGTGATCGAGAAAGTCACTCCGGCAAGGACAACGATGATGAGGATTACGACGAGAAGCTCCACCAAGGTGA
>JBIPMR010000858.1:0-2605 GCA_044369025.1 Luteolibacter sp. | reverse complement strand
TCCAAGTGGCGATCTCCGACAAGGCCAAAAACGACTGGACCTTCATCGACGGGTCGAGCCTTTCGGTGAACGACCTGCGCAGCCTGTTTGCAACTTTGCCACAGGATATGGAACTTCCTCCTTTGGAAAAACGAGAAGCTCGTTAGAGTCGCGTTATGGCATCAAAGAAGAAGGCAGTCCCGGAGCATGCGTTGCTGCATCGCAAGTTGATCGGTTTGTGGAATCGCGGGCAGAGCAACTACTGCGAGGTCCGCAATTCGGCAATCCATGGCCGCGGGGTTTACGCCTCGTGTTTCATCCCCCAGGAAACCAAGATCATCGAGTATGTCGGGGAACTGGTGGACAAGAAGGAGAGCGAGCGCCGCGCCCTTTCCCAACATTCGAAGTCGCTGAAAACGGGCGATGCCGCGGTCTACATTTTCACGCTATCCAAAAATTTCGACATCGACGGCAACGTGCCGTGGAACACCGCGCGGCTGATCAACCATTCGTGCAATCCGAACTGCGAGGCATGGATCGAGGGCCGGAAAATTTTCATTCACTCGCTGCGCGACATCCAAGCGGGCGACGAGCTGACCTTCGACTATGGATTCGACGTGGATTGTTATGAGGACCACCCCTGCCTGTGCGGCAGGGACGGCTGTGTGGGCTACATCGTGGGTCGCGCCCAGTGGCCCGAGTTGATGGAGCGCTTGAAAAAGTAGCGGCAGCGTATCCGCCGCTCACCAAGTCCGCAGACGCAGGCTGACGATTCCGAAAAGCCCGCTGTCCAAGTCTTGTCCGAAAAGCTCGTCGCCGTCGGGTTCCGTCAGGTTGATCTCGTTGCCGACGGACATGCCGACGGCGGCGGTGAGCCAGAGTTTTCCGGTGAGGCGGCGGCTGGCGTAGACTCCGAGCCGGTAGTTGGTGAGATCGACGGAGCTGGAGCGGCCCTGCTGGTCGGTGACGTTCCAGACGCCGCCACCCGGCCCGGCGCGGAATCCGAATTCCCATAGTTCGTGAGGGATGTAGGACGCGAGGAAGGTCGGCCCATAGAGCCCGACGCGGATTTCATCACTGACCGTCCAGTCGAAACCGATGCCCGGGTAGAAGGTGGTGTCGCCGTTGAGATTGGCCAGGGCGCCGCCGAAGGCCAGGCTGAAGTGGTCGTTGCAGCGGTAGCCGACGCCACCCGCGAGATCGAAGGTGAAATCGTCGCCGCCGATTTCCTGATAGTCGCCGGCCATTTCCGCGCGCGCCCAGCCGCCGTAAAACCAGGGCGATCCTTGCTGGGTTTTCAGGGCGAAGACACTCGCGCTCGCCGAATGGAGGTCGTCGTCGTTGATCGGGAAACCCGCGCCCGCGCCGCCGAAATCGAGGTGGGTCATCTCGTAGGTAAACACCGGGATGAGCGACAGCCCCTCCAGCGGCCTGATCGGACCGGAGAGCAGCGAGCGGAGTTCGAAGCGCGAAATGCTGAGGTTTCCAGGAGCGCCGTCGAATTCGGTTTCGCCTTCGTAGCTGAAGGTCGCGCGGGCGACGTCAAAGTCGGGGATGGCTTGGGAACGATGGGAGGGGGTGACTTGTTCCCGGGCACAGGCCGAGAAAAGACAGCCGAGCCAGGCTGCGGCGGTTGCGGTTTGTTTGAGCATTTGCCAGTGTGCATGTCATGGACCCGGTGCGCAACCCAACGAATTTCGAAATGGCGGTTTATGAGGCGGTCCGGCGGATCCCGGCCGGCAAGGTGAGCACCTACGGGCGGATCGCCCGCCAGATCGCCCGCGGCACGGCGCGTTCCGTGGGCACCGCGCTGGCCAAAAACCCTTACGCACCCGAGGTTCCGTGCCATCGGGTGGTCCGCGCGGATGGCCGGCTGGGCGGCTTCCACGGCAAGACCGAGGGCGCGCCGATGTTGGAAAAGTCCACGATGCTGCGCGCGGAAGGCGTGCCGTTTGTCGCTACGGCGGTGGTGGATCCGGCGGCGATCGTCGGCTGAAAACAGGCGGGTCAGCCTTGCATCAATTTCAAGCCCCACCCAACGAGCGCGGCGGTGGCGGCTAACAGCAGCACCAATAACAGCAGGCTGCGGTTCTGGTCGCGCAGGACATTGGAAACCTCGCCGCGTGAAACCGTCTGCTCGTGGCGTTTTCTAGCCGTGCGGTCCCGGATCTCGTCAAGCGGTGGCATCGTGGACTCGCGGTCCTTGATTTCCTGGGCGATCCGCTTCGGGATTTCCGCGCATTCCTTCTGGCGGCGTCGGAGCTGCTGCTCCGTTTCGCGGAGTTCATTGAGTTCCAGATCCTCTTTGAAAAGCGTGTTGCGGCTCATGGTGGCGAAGGCGGGTTATTGGACGAGGTAAACGAAAAGGGCGATGCTGCCGAGCACGAGCACCGGCAGATTGAAGGCGAATCCGTTGCGCAGGTTCACCGCGAACTCGGAGCTTTCCGCCTTGCGGCCATTCGCACGGCCGCGCTTCGAGGTTCTGCCGAAAATGCCGCCGCTGCGGCTCCCTTCGAAATAAGCGGCCGCCTGGTCATATTCGTCGGAGGCGATGTCGATGGCCATCGAGGCGCGCTCGAGTTTTTCGGATAGATTGTCGCGGTTCCAGCTTTCCGGATTGAACTTG
>JBIPMR010000857.1:0-2609 GCA_044369025.1 Luteolibacter sp. | reverse complement strand
GGAGGACCCCGACGCCAAATCCATCATCGCCGACGCCACCGCCGCCCTCGAAAAAACCGCCGCCGACCAAGCCACCGCCGCCGGACTCCTGAAACAAGCCGCCGCCCGCGACCAAGGCCAGTTCGACCAACAGGCGCTCGACTGGCTCCGCGAAGCCAACACGCTCGACCCGGCAAACCCGGAAATCGCCGCGCGGTTGGAAAAACTCTCCACCTACACCCGCACCCTGCGCGTCCCCGGTGATTTCGCCACGCCCGCCGAAGCGCTCGCCGTCGCCCGCAACCGCGACCGGATCATTCTAACCGCCCAAGTCTGGAAAGGTCCGCTCATCCTCAACGCCGCCGTCGATCTGCAAGGTTCCGATCCCGCCAAAACCCTCGTCGAGTGTCAGGCCGAAGACGGCAGCGCCATCACCATCAGCCCGGGCGCGAAGGGCGCGCGCATCAGCGGCATCGGCTTCCGCCACGAATCCTTCGCCGTCGGCACCGACCGCTACGCCGTCGCGCTCGTCCGCGGCGGCCGCGCGGTGTTTTTCGATTGCCGCTTCTCCGAAGACCTCTTCCAGCCCGACGACATCCCCGCCAAGCAGACCGGTCAGGATTGAAGATTCGAGACAGAAAAAACCCCAGCGCCCCGGCAGGCATACCCGTCAAAATAACGGTGGAATCCATCAGAACACGAAACGCGGCCCTTTTAAGGAGGGGCGGACTCCGGCCGCCCCTCCTTATATCAAGACTCCCCAACGATCCCGTTGACTTGCCACGCATGCCGTCAGGGGTGCCGGAACCGTGGCACGATGTGATCAATCTATACTGCGGGCGAGGCTGGCGCACCCCAGCATTTTCTGAAGATAGATCTCCGTCGTGGTAATATCCTCATGCCCCAGCAGATCCTGGATCCGTCACCAGATGGATTGACGATTGTTGATTTTTGATTTAAAAACCTTCACCACCCCGACGGATCGCGGGATTCAGCCCCTCGTCGGCACGGCGAATGGGACGCCAACGAGACAGCCGTGAAGGCCCTTCCGTTGACAGCTCATGCTCAGGCCGACGAGGACGCCGGCGCTCCCGGGAGTCATAGCCACTTCATACGCCGGAAGACATACAGTTGGATCACGGCGATGAACAACATCACCAACATCGCGATGAGGTAGCCATACGGCTGATAGAGCTCCGGCATGTTCCACGGCAGCGGCTTGCCGCCCACCGTGGCCGGGGCGAAATTCATGCCATACACGCCGACGAGGAACGTCAGCGGGATGAACACCGAGGTGATTACCGTAAGCACCCGCATCACCTCGTTGGTCCGCAGGCCGACGCTGGAATGATAGAGTTCCATCAGCCCCGCGCTGACTTCGCGGTAGCTCTCCACCAGATCCATGAGCTGCACGGTGTGGTCATAACAATCGCGCAGATAGACCTTGGTCGGGCGGGCGATGTAGATGCTGTGGTCGTGCAGCAGCGAATTGACCACATCGCGCATCGGCCACACAAAGCGCCGGAGCTGGGTGAGGCCGCGTTTGTGCTCGTGGAGTTTCTGCATCATGCCGCGCGTCGGATGCTCCAGCAGCTGGTCCTCCAGTTCGTCGATGTCCGCGCCGATCTTTTCCAACACCGGATAGTAGTGGTCGATGATCGAGTCCAGCAGCGCATAGGCGAGGTAATCCGCCTTGGACTTGCGGATCATCCCGCGGCCGGAGCGCAGGCGCTCGCGGACCTGGCCGAAGACGTCGTAGTCCGGTTCCTCCTGGATGGTGATGAGGACGTTTTTTCCGAGAAAAATGCTCACTTGCTCGCCACACAGGTCCAGCTCCTCGTTATGATAGACCATCTGGGCGACGATGAAGATATAGTCTTCCGCCTCTTCGGTTTTCGGACGTTGTCCGGTATTGAGAACATCTTCGAGCGCCAGCGGATGCAGGTTGAAGCGCTTGGACAGCGCTTCGAGCACCGCAATGTCGCCCAGGCCGTCCACATTGATCCAGGTGGTCTTGCGGCTGTCGATGCTGCCTAATAGATTCCCGATATCCGCAAACTCGCGCTCCACGCAATGATTGGCGTCATATTCGATCGTCCGGAGCTTGGCCTTCGCCGCCTTGCCATCCACCAGATGGGGCATGAGCGTGGCGGGCGAGGTGCCCGGAGCGGGTCGGCGCTTCTTGAACATGGGCGAATCCAACATCAGGCGCTGCGGGCATGCGACTCAAATCTGCCACGCCGTCCCCTCACTTCGGCAAGCCGGCGGCGATCGTTTCCCATTGCCGTTTGAAAGCCGGGCTGCTTTGCACCAGCAACGCGGCGGCGGATAGCGAGCGTTCGCGGTTGCCGGCCAGCCAGTCGAAAGCGATGGCGCACTGGTGGCGGCGGAGGCGCTCCAACTCGCTTTGCGGCGTCTTGACGAAAATCCGGTGCAGCGCGACCAGGGCGTCGGGTGAAAAGTCGCTCCAGGGATGCGCGAGGATGTTCCCGCCGGCATCCTTGGTGACCACCAACCCGGAGGAATCGATGGAAATTTCCCGCATGATCTCCCCGGACTTCATGGGGAGTTCCGCCGGCACCGGGCCCTTCGACAGATCCTGCTCGATGTCGGATAGAAACACCGCCGAG
>JBIPMR010000856.1:0-2612 GCA_044369025.1 Luteolibacter sp. | reverse complement strand
AGGACTTCCAAAATCCCACCCTGCGGAGCCGAAATGGCGGCCAGGTGATGCCGCAGCCACGGATGCTCGATGGGCTGAATTCGCTGGTTTTCAATTCCTGCGAGGGGCAGGTCGGACCCGGCGGTGGCGTGGCCAGGTCCCGGCTCGATGCGCACGAGTTCCGGCGGATGGTAAAGCCCGGTGCCAAGCGCTTTCAGCAGCGCTTCCTTGGCCGTCCAAATCCGCAGTAACCCGGCGGCCCGCGCGGCTTTATCGTCGGGCAATGAGCGGATTTCCTCGGGGTGGCAGAAGGTGAGTTCGCACTCCAGGAGGTCGGACGCGCGCGAAAGGCGTTCCAAATCCACGCCCACCGGGCCGGCGCGCGACACCGCCACCAGCGCGAGATCGTCGCAATGGGAGAGATTGAAATGCACGGAATCCCAAGGCGGCGGCAGCAGGGGTTTTCCGAAATCCGAGTAAATCAACGGCACTTCGCACGGAGGAAGCCCGGTTTGTCCGCCCAGGATCCTCCGAAGCGCGGCGCGGCAGCGGCTCCAATGGCTGGCATCCCGAGGGAAGTGGAAACGCGCGGCCCGCGATTTTTCATCAGCGGTCAGACAGCGGTCGACCTCTTCCGGGGAGATCCCGTCCGGGCGGATGAGGTGGATTTGGACCCGTCCGTCGTGCATATCGGGTGTCAGGCTCTGCGGTTGCGCCGCAGGGTGGTGAGCGAGACCGCCATCGCCGCCAGGTGGGTCTCCGGCTGGAAATCCTTGTCGTTGCCCTGCATCGTCTGATACCCGGAGACCTGATAGTTTTTCGCCAGTTCCGCCTCTTCCGGATAGATTCCGAAAAACGGGGCGTCGAACAGGTCCGGCTGACCGAACAGGCTGCGCGCCCCCACATATTTTTCGCCAGCCGCTCCGGCACGGCCGGGAAAACGGGTGATGCCGTCCTTTCCGGCGATGAGCTTGTTCCAAAACTCGTCAGGATTCCGAGCGTCTGGAAAGCGGCCCGCCATGCCGATCACGACGAGGGCTTCGGGGGAGGAGGTGTCTTCGTTCATCGGTTGCGGGGACGTCGGAAGCGGGATCGCCCGGCTTGGGCGAGGCGTGCACGATCGTGCGCGGTGGGGCCAGCATGAATCGGGCTTTTTGGAGCCAGAAATTCCGCGATGCTCCGCGCATGGGGCAGGGCGAAAAGCTCGGTGATCGCAATCCGCCGGCCGGTCATCTCGATGAGCCGCACATGGATGATCGCGGCGTGGCTCGAGTTGCCTCCCAGATCGAAAAAATCGGCGGTGGCGTCGGTGACCGGGGAACCCAGGACCTCCGACCAAAGCACGAGGACCTTCACCTGATGATCGGCACGGCCGCGGAATTCGAGAATGTTCGTGGGGTGGCGCTTGGCGAGATCGCCCGTCCGATAGATGGCACGGATATCCGTGCACTCGCTGGGGCCGGAGGAATTCACCACTTCCGCCCTGCAAGCCGCGCTCTCCAGCCGCGAGCCCGTCGATGCAAATGACATTCACCTTGGAAAACGGTCCCGGCATTTCCTGCCGGGTGAGCACGGGGGGCAGGCGTGACGACTCGATCATCTGCTGGATCCGCGCGGCGGGGTAGCCCGGATCCAGCGGCACGTAGGCCGCCCCGGATTTGAGAATCCCCAACAGACTGGCGGGCAGTTCCAGGCAGCGGAGCAGGTTCGCGATTTGATTCGAGCGCCTGCTCAGTTCGCCGTAACTCATCGGTTGGTTGCCGCTGACGACGGCGGTGTTCGCCGGATTGAGTTGCGCCTGCCTTTCGAATTTATCCGTCCAGCGTTCTCGAGGCGGATCCGTGCGCGGCGGGATAGAGAGGCGGATCGGGTCCATGGGGGGAGGGTGGGAAGTGGACTTTAGTAAGGATTTTCCAAATAAACGCGGACCTCGGCAAACACTACGCTTTGAAAATTAACATAATCAGGGATTCCATGAATTACGCGATCACGTATTGTTGGATTCCTTGCAAAGGATGGTCCATGCCTGTTAACCCTGCGGTGGGTTGCATGAAGCATCCCCCGCGATGTTGATCCACACTCCACACTCCCCCCGGATGGTTGTTTGGATGATGGCTTGTTTTCCGGCTCTCATCCACTCGTCGGTTTTCGCGCGGGATGTTTCTCCGGTCGCCGATGATCGTGTGGATTTCAGCGTCGATTCGGCGGTGGTGCCCCAGGTGGAGAACAGCTCCGACAAGACCGCAGGCTGGGACATCGGTGCGCTGATCTCCGCCGCCTACGACAGCAACATTTTCCTGAGTGCGAGCGATCCCGCATCGGATACGGTCTATCGACTCGGCCCGGTGATCGGCTACAAGCGCGGCGACGCGGTTGAGGGCAGGGGAGGCTGCATGAAGGCGGTCTATCAGCCGACCGCGGTGGTATACGCGAAGAATGAATCCGAAAGCCGGATCGACCACGTCGCCGCCATCCGGGCGGGTTGGCGCGGCCAGGCGGCGTTGGTGACTTACACCGGCGGCCTTCGGAAACTCGGCGACGCCACGGCCGACACCGGGCAGGCGACGGATCGCATCGAAATGGAAAACGAGCTGCGGGTGGGCTGGATTCCGCGGGAAAAAGTCACTCTGGAA
>JBIPMR010000855.1:0-2615 GCA_044369025.1 Luteolibacter sp. | reverse complement strand
CACCCACCAGCCTGCTGACCTACACCGCCGGCACCGCAATCACACCCGTCGGCACCCTCTGGCTCGGCGTCGCCTATGGTGTAGGCGCTGAAGACTTCGAACCCGCTGCTACGACCACTGCCGATTGGTGATCCAATCCGCTCTCCCTTGAGGAGACCGTAAATCCACGGCCCGCCTGCCCAGCGTGGGCGGGCCGTTTCCCTTTCCCTGCTCCAAATTTTTCGGAACGCCCCCCAGTCCGCCATGAACTCTCTACCAGTCCAGTCCCTTGGCCACTTTCAAACATCCGGCGTCTCTGAACCTTTGGCAGCAATTCAGCCAAGCCTGCTCCATCCTGCGTTACACCACCCGCGCGAGCAATCCCGCGTGGTATCAAGACGCGCTTGACCTGAACTTCCAACTGCACCTCCGTGCGGATGGCTCCAGCGTCTCCACCCTCTACTTTGATCGGAAAAAAGATCAGTGGCAACCCGGACCTGCCGTCGCAGAAGACCTGTTCCATGATTCTGTTAAAACCGACACCCTGGTCGCCGAAGCCCTCCGCTACGCCCGCGCCAGCGGCGCCACTTCGCTCGGAGTGATTCTCCACATCGCCGATGAGTTTGCCACCACCGAGCTCAAGCCCGAGTTGGACAACCCGGCCGCCCTTCCGGAAATCCGTGAGGCCGCTTTCACCGAGCCCGGTTCGATCCTCGAGGACTCCTCGATCCAAGCGGACCATGCTGCCTGGCGCGTGATCCCCTACGCCGCCGCCGGCAGCTCGGTGATCGGCACCACCATCACCCTCAGCCGCCAATACGCGCCGTTTTTCGAGGCCCTCCGCCTGGCGGGCGAAGCCCAGAATTTCCCGATCATCAGCCATGCCTTGAGCGCACCGTTGGTGACGATCATGGGCCTCAGCCAGGTCCTCACGCCGACGCCGGGCAAGCCATTCGTCGCCGTGCTGCAATACCCGTGGCTCACCGCCCTGGCCTTCTTCAACGAGCACGCCGACCTCCGCCTCGTCCGCACCCTGCAACACCGCGGGCTGCGCCGACCCACCAATTTCCGCAACGCGCTGTCCACCACCAGCGCCTCGCTGGAGTTTGTCGATCCGGACCTGTTCCTGGTTCCCCTCGGGGCCGCCGTCGATGGCACTTTGGATGCCGATCTCAAAATCGCCTTCAGCGGTTGCCGCGTCGAGGTCATCCAGCCGGTGCAAGTGGAGGGCGTTCCCCCATGGTCGCCCGAGCCGGTGATTGCCGCGATGCCCGTGCAACCCGAAGCGCGGGGCATCACCAGCCACACCTTCTCCATTCTGCGGGATGACAAGTGGGCGCTGCAGAATTTCCTAACCGCCCCGCGGGAGGTGGTGGAAATCTATCCGAACCACACCGAGATGCGGCTGCTCAAATACCTGCGACTCTCCCGCGTCGCCGTTTTCGCCATCACGGTCCTGTGCCTTGCCTACATCGGCTTCGGCTTGATCGATCTGGTGCGCCGTGAGGAATGGGCCTTCGACCCGAGCCAGGCGAGTTTCGTCCAGCGCAGACTGGCAAAACTCACGCTGGAGCGGAAAAAAGGCGAGCACTGGAACAACCTGCTGGAGGACCGCTCCAAGGCGTGGACCACCATGGAATCCCTCGCCCGCATGTTTCCCAACAACAGCGGCATGATCGTCAAAACCTTCGCCCACTCCGCCCGCCCGGCCAGCACTCCGGGGCAGGCGAAAGTCGGCTTTGTGAAAGAGTGGAAAATCACCGGCTTCGCCCGCGACGAGGCGTTGGAATATCTCAACTCCATCAACACCCGCGAGGGCATCTCCGCCCACTTCGGCGAAATCGCGCGCCTCACCGGCAACCAGGCCTACAGCCCGAACACCGGCAACCGCAACCTCGTCGTCAACGTCCGCACCCAGGAAAACTCCGGCTACAAAGCCGTGCCGCCCGAAGAAGCACACATCGCGGACGATTCCACCTATCCCTTCACCTTCGATCTCACCGTCACCCAGCGCTTCGAAGCCACCGACACCATGGCGGTGAACGTCGCCAAGGCCCCTTGAACGTTGAACTTCGAACATTGCACTTTGAAATTATGCAGCTCTACCGCCAACCCATCGCCCTCTTCGGGCTTGTTTTGCCCGTCATCGCGGCGGCCGCCGTCGTCGGCATCGGCTTCATGCTGAAAGGCAGGATGGTCGCCTCCTTCGATCACAAACAGAAAAACTACAAGGCCTACGAAATCAACCGCATGGCCGGGCTCCAAATCGAATCGCAAGTGGTGCAACAGGCCACACACACCGGGCGCTGGACCGCGCTGCTTGCCGACGAAACCGCCAGTGCGGTCACCACCAACCTGCGCGCCATCTCCGAAAACCTTCCCGGCAAGGAAATCCAACAGACCGCCTTCGAACGGCCCAGTGGCAGCGGTGGCTTCGGCTCCATTTCCGCACAGAACTCCTCGCAGATCCGCATCGCCTTCCGCGGCACCTTCCGCACCATGCAACGCGCGTTCCTCGAACTCGAAACCCGGATGCCGCAACTGCAACTGCAGGAACTCCGCATCGATCCCAGCAACACGCAGTCCACGCTCCTGAACTATCAGGTGACCTACACCGCCTGGGAGAACTAGCACTC
>JBIPMR010000854.1:0-2617 GCA_044369025.1 Luteolibacter sp. | reverse complement strand
GCTACTGCTGAGGATGGGCCATGCGAACCCATTAACCTCTGTGCCTGAATGGTCGGGTTTAGAAGATCGCTTTGAGGCCTTTGCGAAGTCGATTCTGATGCTCGGACGCCAGCAAGGAGAGATCGCATCGCGCGGACCCGTGACTGCCGTGTATCCCAAAGCCATGAAGCTTCTCTTGCGCAGTGTGGTCGCCTACAACCTGAAAGACGACAGCCCCAAATTTGAGCGCACGGACGCCTTCATCGAAAAGTCAGTGACAGTGTTATTTGATCTGATGGGCCGCCAAGTTCTAGACTCAGGGTTTGACCTCCTCCGCTTTCTCATACCTGGAATGACTAAGTGTGCCTAAACCATGGCCGCTGAACATCTCACCCAAGATAGCATCCGCAGCACGCCGCTCAGTCGCATGGTCGAGCTAGCGGGAACGGGGGCACGAGTCGGACTGAATTACCTCAAATACTACGGGCAACGTGCCGTCAGTCCCGAGTCCGCATCCCAAGCTTTGCGTGATGATTTGGATGACGTCAATGCACGCGCTGTGTATGAAAGTTTCAGCAAGCTTAAAGGCGGCCCGCTAAAGCTTGCTCAGATGCTGAGCATTGATGAAAATCTCCTGCCCCCGGCCTATGCGGCACAGTTTGCCCAAGCGCAATACTCTGCCCCACCTCTATCCTGGCCACTGGTGCGTCGGACACTCGAGCGCGAGTTCAATCAACCGGTGGAATCCCTGTACGATCAATTCACGCCCGAGGCCGCTCATGGTGCTTCTATTGGTCAGGTGCATGTGGCCTACCGGGGTGGTCAAAAACTGGCTGTTAAAGTCCAGTATCCAGGCGTGGCTGAATCCATGCGCAGTGATCTTCGCGTCGTTAAACCCATCGCGCTGCAAATGCTCGGATTACGGGAAGAAGACATCGCTCACTACTTCACGGAGGTGGAGACTCGGTTATTAGAAGAAACCAACTATGTCCGTGAATTGCAGGAATCCCAGGAAATAGCAGCAGCTTGCTCCAGCCTGCCTCACTTGCGTTTCCCCACCTTCTATCCAGAACGCTGCTCCAATCGGGTGTTAACCATGGACTGGATCGACGGACTCACGCTTGACCGCTTTGCAGCCAGCGACACTTCACAGAGTGAGCGTAACCGCATCGGTCAGATTTTGTGGGATTTCTACATGCATCAGATTCATGGCTTAAAACGCTTTCATGCAGACCCGCATCCAGGGAACTTTTTGGTAAGTGCAGAAGGCCAACTTTGCGTGCTCGATTTCGGCTGCACCCGATCCATCACGCCCGAGTTTTATGCCCTGCAGTTTGCCTTTTTAAATCCAGCACTGCTGGAATCCGCGGATGAATTAGAGGCCGCCCTGCGAGCCATGGATGTGATACTTCCCACCGACGGCCCGGGCCAGCGCCAAAAAGTGACCCATCTAGCCCGGGAATCGATCGAACTACTCACGCGCCCTTTCCGCGCAGGTCATTTTGATTTTGCCGAGCCAAGCTTTCTCCGCGCCATGTATGAGATGGGTGAAACCAATCGCCAAGATCGCGAATTGCTCTCTCTGCGAGGAGCTCGTGGCCGCGCCGAATCCGTCTATATCAATCGCGCCTTCTTTGGCCTATTCAGCCTACTGCATCGTCTGCGTTCTGTCGTAACAACGCGTTAAAGCCAGCGGCAAGATGCCATCTACCAATCAAGGCCCTCAGCAGAACAATCTGTCCAAGGGCCTTGGTTAGGTTTTACTTCTTCTCAAACACCGGCTTCCCGTCTTTCATCACCGCCGTGATGTGGTCGCCGTCTTTGAAACCGCCTTCGAGGACGGCGAGGCTGAGCGGATCGAGCAGGTGTTTTTGGATGGCGCGTTTGAGGGGTCTCGCGCCGAAGACGGGGTCAAAGCCGGCGTCGGCGAGGTAACGGGTGGTGTCGTCGGTGACGGTGAGGTGGATGTTCTGCTTCGCGAGGCGGTCGATGACGCGCTGGAGCTGGATCTTGACGATCTGATCAAGCTGCGCGGCGTCGAGGCGGTCGAAGATGACGATCTCGTCGATGCGGTTGAGGAACTCGGGACGGAAGAACTGCTTGAGGCTGTCGCGCACCAAGGCATCGCGCTGCTCGGGATTGCTGACATCCTGAATAGCGCTGCTGCCGATGTTGCTGGTCATGATGAGGACCGTGTTCTTGAAATCGACCGTGCGGCCCTGGCCGTCGGTGATGCGGCCGTCGTCGAGCACCTGGAGCAGCGTGTTGAAGACATCGGGGTGCGCTTTTTCGACCTCGTCGAACAAGACGACGCTGTAAGGTCGACGACGCACGGCCTCGCTGAGCTGGCCGCCTTCTTCATAACCGACGTAGCCGGGAGGCGCTCCGATGAGGCGGCTGACGCTGTGCTTCTCCATGTATTCGCTCATGTCGATGCGCGTCATGGCGCTGTCGTCATCGAAGAGGAATTCGGCGAGAGCTTTGCAAAGCTCCGTCTTGCCGACGCCGGTGGGGCCAAGGAAGAGGAAGCTGCCAATCGGGCGGTTTTCATCCTGAATGCCCGCACGCGCACGGCGCTCGGCATTGCTGTCGGCGGTAATGGCGTCCTTCTGGCCGATGACGCGCTTGCCGAGTCGCT
>JBIPMR010000853.1:0-2619 GCA_044369025.1 Luteolibacter sp. | reverse complement strand
CACCTGACCTACACGAACGAGGACACCAACACGCTCCCGACGTCCGTCGGGGGAAACCACACTCTCACCGAAACAAGCAAAATACGACCATGAATCCAGAACAACCACCAGAACCACCCCGCCACGTAGAGATCCCAAGCGTCTCGGCCCCAGAACCACCGCCCGCAACACCCGAGATGCCACCCGCCCCTCCGAATGCAGCTCCGGCAAACCACCACCCAACCCCCGCCTACATCCCAATGAATCCAACAGAAAACCACCAGTACCCAGAGCCTGAATTAAAAGCTGACGGGGCCGAGCTAACGACCCCGTCTCGTGAAGAAGAACCGATCGCCAAATCTGAACCCCTTCCCGGGATGAATCATACACCATCAAGCGGAATTGTCACTACTCAAGTTACTGCCGGACCAGGTGATATTTTCGACAATCTCGCCGCGCTCGGTCGCACGCGGGAGGATCTAACTCCATCCGAAAAAGTCCTGACAACGCTCGAAGCAAGGAAGCCAAAAAAGGACGAATGGGTTCAATGCCATGGCGGGATCTTGGCGCAGGTTAGTATCTACGAACCTAGCGAGAGCCGGGATATTTACCTGGTTCACCCGGAAATGCTCGAAGCCATGGGAGATGTCGTTCGCTACGTCCGCATGACTCTGGCGGTCAATTATGCCGGCCAAGCCTTCATCTGGCCTGTGGCCGTGCCTTTGGGCCGGAATCCTCATCGAGCTCACATTTCCGCACATGCGGCCGCAGAGCTGGCGACCAAACACTGGATTCGCATCGTCTGGAAAGGCAACGACTACGAAGTCACGCGCCGCAAGGAGTCCACCAAAGATCCTGAATGGCCCGCGGAGATTTCTGACGCGAGCGCCATGCTGCGATTCGCTTGCAAGAGCGGCGGCATCGAGGTCATCGGCGACATGGAGCACCCGGTGGTGCGTGAGCTCCTTGGCCAGGCATAAACCTCTAACCTGGAGCCGCCCGCCTCAACCTTGATGCGGGCGGCTCTACCCCGATGAAAACTTATCTCGTCGATTATGAGTTCCGCCATGACCCGGGCCTTTTGCCCCGGCCTTGGTGCGTCGTCGCGCTGTGTTGTGAGACCCACGAAGTCGTGCGGATCTGGCTGGACGGAGAAGACGTCGCCTGCCCCTTTAGCCCGCCCTACCGGCTGGTTGCCCACTATGCGCTCGCTGAGCTTTCCTGTCACATCGCCCTTGGCTGGCCCATGCCGGACGAGGTGATCGACACACTGGCCGAGGCAAGAACCGTGCGCGGACAATGCTCACCCTCCGGGGGCTGGGGGCTGTTGTCGGTCGCCAGTTCGCTCGGCACCGCGACGATGTCGACGGAACACAAGGAATCGATGCGCGCGCTGGCCATGGGCGACGCCGTCCCTACCGAGCAACGCGAGGAGCTGCTGGACTACTGTCAGGCCGATGTCGAAACAGTGGCCTCCGTGTGGTACTGGCTGGAATCTTCCCTGGACTTTCCGATGGCAGCACTGCGCGGCCGCTACCTCATAGCGCTTGCCAAGGTTGAGCACCGCGGTATCCCGGTTGATGTGGAGCTGGTCGCGTTGCTTCGCGCCCATGCCAGCACGATCAAAAACGAAACGTGGAAGTCAGCCCGGCTCCAATACCCGGGGGCGATTACAGAGAAGGACACATTCTCGTCCACGGGTTGGCTACAGTGGTGCGCCACAAGCAGCATCCCTTGGCCCCTCTTGCCATCGGACGCTCCTTCTCTCGATGAAGACACGTTCAAGGAGATGGCCGACCGTTATCCGGAAGTCAGGACCATGGCCTATGCCCGGAAACTCCGGGCTCAGTCCCGCGGCTTCACCTTTCCCGTCGGAGACGACGGACGACTGCGGTGCATGCTCTCTCCCTTTGGATCCGACACCGGCCGCAACCAGCCCTCAAACAGCCATTACATTTTCGGCGCTAGCGCGTGGTTACGTTCAATCATTCAAGCTCCTCCCGGCCGCGTGCTGGTCTATCTTGACTACGCCAGTCAGGAGTTCGCCCTCGCGGCGGCTCTCTCGGGGGACCGGGCGATGATGGCTGACTACCGCAGCGGCGATCCTTACTGGGCGTTTGCCCTACGGGCGGGGGCGGTTCCACACGGTGCGACGAAAGAAAACCACCCGGGAGTTCGCGCGACCTACAAGGTGGCAGCACTGTCCATTCAGTATGGCATGGGAGAGCATGGGCTGGCGCGGCGCAACGGCATTTCGCAGGCGGAAGCCCGGCGGCTGATCCAGCAGCACAAGACGTCATACCCCCAGTTCTGGATCTGGCGGCAAGCTGTCATCGACACGGTGCTTTGCGGCGGCAGCATCTCGACACGCTTTGGTTGGACACGCAAGGCCCGGGCCAAGGACAAGTCCACCTCGATCGCCAACTTCCCCATCCAAGCGGCCGGGGCTGAGATTCTTCGCATCGCGGTGATCGCGCTGGAAGAAGCCGGCCATCGGGTGGTGGCGACCATCCACGACGCCGTCCTCGTGGAAATGGACGTGGAGGGCTGGGAAGTCGAACTGCCGCAGGTCCAAGACAAGTTGTCGCGTGCAGCTCGGGTCATCGCTCCCGAAATCGAAATCAGGACCGATTTCAACTT
>JBIPMR010000120.1:0-8074 GCA_044369025.1 Luteolibacter sp. | reverse complement strand
GAGCCCGCCGAACACGGCGCCGGCCGCGACGAGGCCGGCGGTGATCCAGGTCATCACGCGCAGCGGGCGGAAAAACGAACTGAGCGCGGCGTAGTAGTCGCTCTCGCGGATGGCGGTGAGTTCGAGGTCGAGGCGTTGTTTGCTGAAGAGATCGGCTTCCGCGAAATCGGCGGGGTCGTCGAGGCGGAGCACCACGCAGGAAACCGTCTCGCGTTGGGCGAGCATGCGGAGGTCGCCGAGATTCGCCCAGACTTCGGATTCCATCACGGTGCCGGGTGCGGCGAAGGTGCCGGAGACGGTCATTTCGGAGCCATCGAGTTTCACGCGGGTGCCGGGTTTGAGCTCGTCCGGCTGGAGGCCGAACTTGCGCCAGGCGAGTTTCCCGGCCATCAGCTCGCCGCTGCCGGGGAAGCGGCCGTCGAGGATGCGCACTTCCGGATGGACTAACAGCGCCTGGGGCGTGACCCCGCGGAACAAGCCCTGGATGCGGGAATTCGCGGCGGTTTCCAGATAGGTCATGTAATGGATCTCGGTGGAAACCGCGGAGCTGCCGAGTGTCTGCGCCACGCCGGGGATGGACGCCTGCGCGATGCCGGCGGTGCGCTCGGCGATCTCGCTGCGCTGGATGCTTTCCTCGCTGCCCGCGCCGACGAGGATCACGTTGCGCGCCGAGCCGGAGGCCGATAGAACGCTTTTCATGCCGCCGCCGAGCGCCGCCGCCGCCATCACTAACAAAACCACCAGCGCGCTGCCGCCGACCGTCTGCGCGAGGCGGGACTTGTCGCGGAACAGATTCCGGATGGCATAGGTGAGAGGGAGCATTTCAGGAGCGGAGGGATTTGACGATGGGTTGGCGGATGGCCTGGAGCGCGGGATAACAGGACCCGGCCAGGCCTAACAAGAATGCCGCGCCGACGGCGATGGCGGCGGTGCTGGCCTCGGGAAGAATCGCGAGCGTGTGGCCTTCGCTGCCGAGGGTGAAACTCTGCCAGCGGAGAAACGCCCACGCGAGTCCGGTTCCTAACAATCCTCCGAGCAGCCCGAGCATGCCACCCTCGCTGACGACGAGAAACAGGATGGCGCGGCCGGGGTAGCCCAAGGTCCGCAGCACCGCGTTTTCCCGAACCCGGCCGCGGACGACGAGCAGGATGGAATTCGCCACCAGCCCGACGACCGCCAGCACCGCGCCGAGCCCGAGCCAGCGGGTGAAGCCGATGAGCTCGATGAGTTGGCCGGCGGTCTCGGCGAAAAAGGCTTTTTCCGGGCGGGTGTTGGTGGGTTGTTGGTCGGATTTGAAGCGGGCGTCGATGGCGCTGGCGACCGGTTTCAAATCGGCCGATGAATTCACGCGCACGTTGAACTGGGTGACCACGCCGAGGCCGGCGCGCGAGGCTTGTTGGAGGAAGGGCAGCTTGACGTAGGCGACGTTGTTGTCCTGCGCGAACGGCGAGCGGAGGATCCCGGTGACGTGGACGGTGATGCCCACGGCATCGAACTGGTCGCCGGGCTTGAGCCCTCGGCGGCGGGCGAATTGCTCGCCTAACAAAGCGCCGTCGTCGCGCCGGTTCCATTCGGATAGATCGCCCTCGATCAGGGAAATTTCCGGCGCGTATTTCTGCAGCAAGCCCTCGGGCACGCCGCGGAAGGTGATCACATCCAGGCTCGCGCCGCAGTTGTTGACCACGATCTGGATCGGAATCGCCTCGCGCACGCCGGGGATGCCGCGGATTTCATCGGCATAGTGTTCCGGCAGGCGGCTGGTCGCCGGGCAGAAGCGGTTCTCCCGATAGACGACGAGCGTGGTGTCCGCGGCGGTTTGTTCGGTGGCTCCGGCGAGCGAGTGTTGCAGCGTCTCGACGGCGGTGAACAGGAACATCCCGGCGGCGACACCGAGCACGGTGAGCAGCGTCCGCAGCCGATGGCGGACGAGCTGCTTGAAAGCGAGCGGTAGGAGGGCGGCGGGGTTCATGAGCGGGCGGGTTGCTCTAACAATCGACCTTTTTCAAGATGAAGGATGCGGTCGGCGGCGTCGGCGGCCTTGGCATCGTGGGTGACCATGACGATGGTTTTCCCGAGATCCTGGGCGAGCGAGCGGAGCAGGCCGAGGATGTGGTTGGCGGACTCGCGGTCGAGGTCGCCGGTGGGTTCGTCCGCGACGAGCAGCGACGGATCGGCGACGAGCGCGCGGGCGATGGCGACGCGTTGCTCCTGGCCGCCGGAGAGTTCGGCGGGCGTGTGGTGCATGCGGTCCGCGAGGCCGACGAGCGCGAGCGCGGCTTCGGTTTTTTCGCGGCGCTCGCGGCGGCTCAGTGAAGTTAGAAGCAATGGCAACTCGACATTTTCAAACGCGGTGAGCACCGGCACGAGGTGGTAGAGTTGGAAAATATATCCGACGCCGCTGGCGCGCCAGCGGGTGAGTTCGCGGCGCGACATGCGGGCGATGTCCCGGCCATCGATGACCAGCGCGCCGGAGCTCGGGGAATCAATGCCGGAAATGAGATTGAGCAGCGTGGTTTTCCCCGAGCCGGATGGTCCCATCAGGGCGAGGAATTCCCCGCGTTGGACGTCGAGATCTAACGATTCGAGCGGCGTCACGAGGTTGGGACCCTTGCGGTAGCTCTTGGTGATGCCGCGGCAGGCGATCATGGGTTCGGCGGGGGTCATGGCTGATGGATGGGGTTGACGCGTTGGTTTTCACGAAGGCCGGATGGATCGAGCACGACCCACTCGCCCGGGAGGACGCCGGAATTCAAGCGGCGATGCCCTTCGCGTGACTCGTCGGTTGGATCCACCGAGCGGCGCGAAACCCGGCGGGAATCCGGATCGCAGATCCACACGGACTGTTCGCGCAGCGCGGTCTCCGGCACGAAAACGGATAGATTTCCGGCAGCCGGAGTTTTTTGGCCAACCGTTGCGGTATCGAGAAACTCGACGCGGCAGAGCATTTCCGGCCGGAGTTTTTCATCGGGATTCGAGATGCGGACTTTCGCCTGGAGCGTGTTGCGTTGGAGGTCGGCTTCGCCGTTGATCCGCGTGACTTCGCCCTCGAAAACCACATCGGGCAACAGATTGCAACGGACCTTGGCCCGCTGGCCGACGCCCAATCCCGCGGCGTCCGCCAGCGGCACGTCGACGCGGACCTGAAGCCGCGCGGGGTCGTAAAGGATGGCGATGGTGGCGCTGTCCACATCGTCCATGGCGATCATTTTTTTCTGCCCGGGAGCGGCTAACAATCGCAGCACACGACCGTCGGCAGGCACCACGACGCGGGTGCGCTCGTGGGCGAGCTGGGCCTGGGCGAGTTTGATTTCCGCCGCCTGGATGCCTTGCTCGAGGGCCGTCACCTCATGGGTGATCCGGGTGATTTCGTGGCTGATTTCCTCGATCCGCGCCTTGCGTCCGTCGAGCGCCGCCTGGCTGCGCGATTTGCCGAGACGGGCGCTGGTGCGATCATTGATGGAAATCGCACGGTCCGGCGTGAGTTCGATGCGGCGGAGCAAATCGGTGGCTTCGATGGCGTCCACCTCGTCGGAAATCAGCCCGGCTTTTTCCGCAGCCATCTGTTGGCGGGCGATCTGGGTGCCCATGCAGTGGGCTTCGAGCGAGGCTTTGAGCACGGTGATTTCGCGTGCGGCGAGGTCCATCGCGAGTTTTGAATCGATTTCAACCAACGTGGCTAACAGCTCGCCCTTTTTCACCAATTGGCCTTCGAGCACGTGGACTTGATCGATCACGCCATCGGTGAGCGCGGTGACTTTCATCGGCAGCGGATCCGGCTCGATCCAGCCGGATGCCTGGAACAGCAATCGCCCGGAAGCGGGGAGGGGAGTGGGGTTTGTCGCAGGATCGGGAACGCTTTCGATCGCACGCGCGGGCGAGACTTCGACGTCTTTCGCCGGGATCAGGCGATCGCGGAAAAGCAGCAGAAAAAGGAGGGCGAATCCCGCGAGAATCGCGATGGGAAGCAGCGCCGCCGCCCGGCGGCGGGAAGCTCCCGGCGGCGCGGGGCTGCGGGTGAGGACGGATGGGTCGGTATTTGAATCTGGCATGTGAGCTGGCTGTTAGTGAACGAAGGGAAATCCATCGACAGGCCCGAATGCGCCCGTCGAAAACATTTCCCCGCTTCACAGCAGCAGCGAATGCCGCAACAAATACAACCGGACCTCGCCCGGCGGCCCGCGATCCCTCGACCACGCTGGCACCGAAACCATCTCATGGATCTCCAACAACGGTGGCAGCTCGAAAGCCGGCGCGGCGATATAGAATGGAGCGGGAAGCGTCAGCGCATTCGCGTTGAGCGCATCCGGAATCGGCTTCGGCGCGGCCACGCAGCAAGGGGTTTCGGGGCGATCCTCGTCCGAGCAATCGCAGCAATCGGACTGTTGAATAAACGCCCCGGCCTCGATGCAGAAAAATTGTGACGAGCCGGCGGCGGGCAAAACCAGCCCGACGATCAGCAGCATCAGAAAGGCCCGCAAGCGAATTGCCATCGGGGAACTGATACCGGCTCAGCGCGTTTTCGCAAGACCGCAAATCGGGGCTTGCCGGAATCCCCGCGGCAGGCCATCCCGGTCGCATGACTTTCAAGGCGGTGTTGTTCGATTTCGACGGAATCCTGGTGGACACCGAATGGGCGATCTATCAGGCGTGGCTGCGGACCTTCCAGGCGCATGATCATGACCTGCCGCTGGAGGTTTACACCCGCTGCATCGGCTCCGATTTCGCCACGTGGTCGCCGAAGACGCACTTGGAAGAACTTTCCGGCTTGGACTTCGACTGGCACGATCTGGACGCGCGGCGGCAGCAGGAAATCATGGCCGAGCTCGGAAACGAAGGGCCGATGCCGGGCGCGATCGCGTTGCTGGAAAAACTCGGCGGAATAGATCTCCCTTGCGCCGTGGTTTCCAGTTCATCGCACCACTGGGTGGATGGCTGGCTGGAAAAACTCGGTCTAACCGACCACTTCCAATCCATCGTCTGCCGGGGTGACGCGCCGCGGATCAAGCCGGCGCCCGATCTCTATCTGGAAGGCGCGCGGCGGCTCGGGTTGGCGCCGGCGGACTGCCTGGTCATCGAGGATTCGCTCAACGGCGTGAATTCCGCCATCGTGGCCGGCATGCCCGTCTGGGCGGTGCCGAACCGGGTGACCGCCGGGCTGGATTTTTCCCAAGCGAACCGGATTTTCGCCTCCCTGGCAGATTGCGCGGCGGAGTGGTGATATTCTAACGATCTGCCAGCCGCCGCGCCATCCGGGGGAAAAGCAGGACGTGGAGCGGCAGCACGGAATACCAATAGAGCCGGCCTAACAGCCCGCGCGGACGGAAGGTCGCCGTCTGGCGCAGTTCGGTGGGCGTGATTTCAAAATCCAGCCACGCCTCGCCGGGAAGCTTCATTTCGGCGACGAGGATCAAGCGCGCCGATGCCGGGTCGCTGTCGCGATCCGCCATGACCACACGCCAAAAGTCCAGAGCATCGCCCGCCCGCAGTTCGCGCGGATGGCGGCGTCCGCGTCGCAGTCCGCAGCCGCCGGACAACAGATCCAGCCAGCCGCGCACCCGCCAGGCCCAGTTCATCGATGGCCAGCCGAAGGAGCCGCCTAACGACCAGACCCCGTCGATCACCGCTTCGCGGTTAGGGCCGAGCGGCACGGTTTGTTGGTCACGCAGCACGCCATGTTCGGGCACGCGGATGGAACGCAGGAAATCCGGATCGAGACTTCCCGATGCGAGTGAGTCGATCCACGACGAAGGCACGCGGTTCTGGGCGATGATGGCGAACGCCAATTCGATGGCCTCGCGATAGGGGATGAGTTTCTGGGGGATGAATTTTTCGATCCGGTGGTCGCGGCAAATCGTCTCATTGCGCAGCGATTCGATCAGCGATTTCGCCAGCGGCAGGGTGGTCGCGGTGACGAAGTGCAGCCAGTGCGCCGATAGGCCGGGAGTGAGCAGCGGGACGGAAATGAAGAGCCGGCGCAGCCCGCGGATTTCGGCGTATTGTCTGAGCAAATCCCGATAGCTGAGCACCTCCGGGCCGCCGATATCGAGTTCCTGATCGATGGTTTCGGGAGTGTCGAGGCAGCGGGTGAGGTAGGAAATCACGTTGCGGATCGCGATCGGTTGGCAGCGGGTGCGGGTCCAACGCGGGGTGATCATGAACGGCAGTTTCTCCCCCAGATCGCGGATGATCTCGAACGACGCCGAGCCCGAGCCGACGATGATCGAAGCCCGCAGCGTGGTGACCGGGATGCTGCTAGAGCGGAGGATGGCATTCACATTTTCGCGGGATTGGAGGTGGTGCGAAAGCGGCCCGGCCGGAACCAGCCCGCCCAGATAGAGGATGCGGCGGCAGTTGCCCGCTCCGAGCCATTTGATCGAATTCTGGGCGCAGGCCGCCTCGCGTTCTTCAAATCCCCGCCCCGCGCCCATCGAGTGGAGCAGGTAGTAAGCCGCATCGATTTCCCGCGGTGCTTCCGGCAGATGCCCGGGGTCGAGCATGTCGCCCTCCAGCAAAACAAGCCGCCCGTCCTCGATAAACGCCTGAAACTGCGCGGCGGGAAAACGGCTGCGGTCGCGCACCAAGCCGGTCACCTGATGCCCGTCTTCCAACAGCGCGGGGAGCAGCCTGAGTCCGATGTAGCCATTGGCACCTGTGACGAGAATCTTCAAGGCGGCATGTTAGCGCCGGATCCTGCCGAAGCAAGCAGCGGAAATTCGCATCGCTTTTCAGACCATGGCCCGATAAAAACCCCGCATCATGAAGCGTCGGAAATTCATCGGCTTGTCGGCAGGGCTTGCCACGTTGTCTACGGAGCGCGGCTTGTCCCAGACTCCCGCCGCGAAGCCGCTGGTGAGTTTCGGCCTGATCACCGACGTGCAATACGCCGACGCCGATGCCGAAGGCGAGCGCCACTACCGCGAGTCTCCCGCCAAGCTCGGCGCCGCGGTCGAACTGCTGGCGGGGAAAAAACTGCCGTTCACGCTTCACCTCGGGGACCTCATCGACCGTGATTTCAAATCCTTCGATCCGGTCCTTGAAATTTTCGGCAAGCTCGGGCACCCGGTCTATCATCTGCTAGGAAATCATGATTTCACCGTGGATGATGCGGTGAAATCCAAGGTCGTCGCCAAACTCGGGATGCCCCACGATTATTATTCCTTCACCCACTCCGGCGTGCGCTTCGTGATGATGGATACCAATGATCGATCCGTTTACAAACATCCGGCAGACAGCCGGCAGACGCGTGATTCCGGGAGTTATATGAAACGACTTTCCTCCGAAAGGAACACCGAACTCAAACCGTGGAACGGTGCTGTTTCCCCAGAACAACTCGCATGGATCGATCGCCAGTTAACAGCCGCTGACCAGGCTGGCGAACCGGTGATCCTCTGCGGTCACCACCCGCTGCTCCCCGCCGACGGCCATGAGCTGTGGAACAACGGGGAGGTGATCGCCTTGATCGGGCGGCATCCGTCGGTGGTCGCGGGTTTCTGCGGGCACCACCATGCCGGAGCGGAAGTCATGCGGGATGGCATCCCTTATATCACTTTCAAATCGATCCTGCATGAGCCGGGAATCACCGCCCACGCGATCGTCCATCTTTTCAAGGACAAGCTGGAAATCGAAGGATTCGGCCGCGAGAAATCACGGGTGATCCCTTTGAAGGGAATCGGTTAGTCATTTCCTGACATCCGCGCCGGCCATCGATGGAGGGCTCCGCCGGAGGAATTGAGCCGGAAAGGCTGGGAATGAAAGGTGTGTTAGTATACCTCGCGGGTCGCCCGGGATCGATCGGTTGGTGGCGGACCCGCGTTGCCGCAGCTGTGTCCCGCGCATTGCGGTGATGAATCCGGCGGCTTTGTCCCGGAAGTCTCCCGGGGATCAAACCATCGCGCCCATGACCTGCCCGTCTTGCCAGGTTATTAAGATCAGTAGGTGGTCAGAGGTCATGAATCAAGGCGTTTTCCACACCGAATCTTTGATGTATTTCAAAAATGGATCTTTACGCCGAACGGCTTTCCTGCTTGTTGTGCTAATTCCAACAGACTGCCCCGGCACTTGGTTTCAGCTTTCC
>JBIPMR010000852.1:0-2623 GCA_044369025.1 Luteolibacter sp. | reverse complement strand
GCGCTGACGATTTCGAGTCCGCGATAGAGTTGGAAGGCGTCGGCATTGACGATTTCGCCGTCGAGCTGGCGCGCCATTTCGAGCGCGAGCGCGGACTTGCCCGAGGCGGTGGGGCCGCAGATGTAACAAGGAGTGACGACACTCCTGTCGTCACAAGCCTTGGTGGGGACAGGAGTGTCCCCACTCCTTAAACCGACTTCGCTCGCTCGCTTTGCCATAAGGTGAAAGTTCCTTCCTCCAACTTCGCGGGATTCCTGCGGATATACCGCACCGCATTCGCGAAATGAGACGCATCCCGGATCAGTGTGTCCCGATAGTTTTTCTGCCAGATGCTGCCGAGCTCAATCCGACGGGCTGAAATGCCCTTCCAGCTTTGCATGAGTTTCTCGATGGGTGCCAAAGGAGTGAACAGAAGGTGAACGTGGTTCGGCATGATCACCCAGATGTGCTGGTTTGCCTTGGTGCCTTGATCGTGCATCAAGGTTTGTTCGAGGATGTTGCGTTTTTCTGGATTGGTGAAAATGCAGGCCCCGTGGCCCTCATCCAGCCAGTTCTCCAGCCGCCAGGTGAATGTGCGGTGATACTCCTGCTCGATTTCGGTGGTCCACGGTTCGGGATGTTGGGTCTTCCAGATGACGAGTTCTTGTTGCCACTGCCGGAGTTTGGCTCGCGGCATGGAGTCGGCGAGGCGGAAGGTGACGAATTGCATGACTTCGCCTTGTTGCCAGTGGGGGAGTTTGACTCCGTGTTGCTGGGTATCGCCGTGGGGGTTGTAGAATTCGGGCATTTAGAGGCGGGGGGTTGTGGGGACAGGAGTGTCCCCACTCCTTAAAAGGGAAACTTCCCGCCGCCGAGGCCTTTCATCATGTCCTTCATGCCGCCGGCGCCGCCCATTTGTTTCATCATGGCGTTCATTTTGTTAGGCGACTTCATCATCTTGCGCATCTCGCCGAATTGTTTGATGAGCTGGTTGACCTCCATCAGGGTGGTGCCGGAGCCGGCGGCGATGCGCTGGCGGCGCGAGCCCTTGATGATCTCGGGGCGCTGGCGCTCGTCGAGGGTCATCGATAGGACGATGGCTTCGGTGCGCTTGATCTTCTTGTTGTCGAAGGCGCCTTGCGGCAGCTGTTTTTTGATTTTGCTGAATCCCGGCATCAGTCCTAACAAACCTTCGAGCGGGCCGAGGTTCTGGATCATTTTCATCTGGTCGAGGAAGTCGGTGAAATCGAATTTGCCCGCCTGCATGCGCTTCATCGAGCGCATCGCGTCTTCTTCGTTCATCTTGCCGGCGACCTGCTCGACCATGCCGACGATGTCGCCCATGCCGAGGATGCGGTCAGCCATGCGGCTGGGGTGGAATTCGAAAAGCTGGTCCAGCTTCTCGCCTTCGCCGGCGTATTTGATCGGCTTGCCGGTGACCGCGCGCATCGAGAGCGCCGCGCCGCCGCGGGCGTCGCCGTCGAGTTTGGTGAGGATGATGCCGGTGATGCCGATGGCGTCATCGAAGTGTTTGGCGACGGAGACCGCTTGCTGGCCGGTGGCGGAGTCGGCGACTAACAAGGTTTCCTTCGGATTGACGAAGGCGTGCAGGCGCTTGAGTTCGGCGATCAGGCGCTCGTCGATTTCCTGGCGTCCGGCGGTGTCGAAAATCAGGACGGTGCCCTGTTGGGTCTCGGCCCAGACGAGCGCGTCGCCGGCGACTTTGACGACGTCGGTTTCGGTGGCTTCCGGCGTGTAGCAGGGGACGTCGATTTGTTTGGCGAGCAGCGCCAACTGGTCGATGGCGGCGGGGCGATAGAGGTCGCAGGCGATGAGAAGCGGGCGGCGGCCTTCTTTTTTGAGGCGGTTGGCGAGCTTGGCGGAGGTGGTGGTTTTACCGGCACCGTTGAGGCCGCAGATGAGGATGCGGGCGGGTGGATTGAGGTCGAGCGGGGCCTGGTCGCCGCCGAGCAGGGCTTCGAGCTCATCATGGAAAATTTTGACGATTTGCTCGCCGGGTTTGATCGATTTGAGCACGTCCTCGCCGAGGGCTTTTTCCTTCACCTTGGCGATGAAGTCCTTGGCGATGCCGAATTCGACGTCGGCTTCGAGCAGGGCGATGCGGATTTCGCGCAGCGCGTCGGCGATGTTTTTTTCGGAAATGCGGCCGACGCCACGGAGGTTGCGGAAGGTCTTGTCGAGGCTGTCGGAGAGGCTGGAGAACATGATGGGGAACGGGTTGGCGTGGTGGATTTAGAGACTCAAGACTTGAAGACTCAAGCCGCAAGAGGCGGGTCAATGGAACAAAATATCTTCTCTTGCGTCTTCAAGTCTTGAGTCTTGCGTCTTTTACTATTCCCCGTCGGGCAGATAGGCGGATTCGCGGTCGATCTGGAAGGTCCAGCGGAGGGGCGTTGCCGTGACCTTGCCGGCGGTGTCCTTCCACGAGACCAGGACCTGGCAGGTGGGTTGGCGGAGGCGGCGGCTGACCTGCCAGGAAAATTTCGAGGCTTCCGAAGCGAAGTTGGCGGGCACCTCGCCGAAGCCGGAGACTTTCATGCTGAGGGTGGCGGGATCGAGGTTTTCGACTTTGGATAGATCCGCCGAAATCTCGGGGAGTCGGGAATTGATGATCGCGCCGGGC
>JBIPMR010000119.1:0-8076 GCA_044369025.1 Luteolibacter sp. | reverse complement strand
GCCGGAAGCGGACGTTCCCACCACTTCCCTGCCGGACTCCCTGCCCGAGGAAGAAGAGCGCCGCCGGAAAGACGAGCCCTGATCCATCTGCAATAACGCCAATGAAAAGCCTTGTAGCGGCGCTCTATGAGCGTCGACGCCTAAGACACCGCGCGAGGCTCTTTTCCATTCTGACACCTCATTCGCACGACGGTCATCGACCGCCGCTCCAAAGCACCTCATGCACCGCCACTTAGAATGACTGCCCCCAAAGCCCCCTACGAAGCCAGTGCCCGCTCGCCGTTTGCGGGCTGCGCCATTCTGATCGCCGCAGTGGGGATGATGGTTTTCCTGATCGGCTTTTCGATCTTCGCGCTGTTCAAACAGTTCAGTGAGATTGCGAAATTCACCGGAGAACAGCCGGTCCCCGTTGAAATCACCTCGCTCGATGACCAGGAGCCCGCGCTCAATGATCTGGCCGAGCGGCTGGAAAAATTCCGCCAGGACCTCGCGGCGGACGGCGAGGTTTCCCTCGCGCTTTCGCCCGACGAGCTGAACCTCGCCATCGCCACCTACGACGCCTTCAAGGAACTGCAAGGCACCCTCCGCGTCACCGAAATCACCGGCGCAACGATGCGCCTGGCGATTTCCTTCCCGCTCAATGGCAAACCGCGCTTCGCCCGCGACGAAGAACCCGGCTGGATCGCTTCGGATTCGCGCTACCTCAATGCCACGCTGGTCGCCCGCCCGGCGTTGCTCAAAAAGGAAGTCGTTCTGAAAATCGACACCCTCGAAGTGCCCGGAGCCACCGTGCCGCCGGAATTCATCGATCAAATGTCGCCCTACCGCATCACCGAGCGCTACCTCACCGATCCGGTTCTCGGCCCGGCGATGGCCAGGCTCACCCGCGTCGCCCTCGCCGATGGCAAGCTCGTCCTGACCCGCAACCCCAAGGAAACCCCCGCCGACATGATCACCAACGAGCAGGTCGATGCCGCCAGCAGCCGCTTGTTCCTCTGGCTCGGCCTCGCGGCGACGCTGTTCCTGGTTTTTGCCGCGATCATCATCTTCATCGGGCTCCGCACCAAGGCCCGCAAGCCCGCCGATCCGTAATCTTTTGGACAAAGCCCCTTCCCCGCACCGTTCTTTCCCTGACTCATGAAACATTCCACCATCCCCGCCGCTTTCCTCGGCCTCGCGCTGACCACCTGGCTGCCCGCCAAGGACGTCGCCACCACGCCCGCCGTCACCCCCGAGGCCACCCCGGCAGCCGAAGCGCCGAAAGACCCGGAACTGGAAGCCAAACGCAAGGAGCAGGAAACCCTCGCCATCGAGAACAAACTCGAAGCCGAGCGCCTCATCCAAGCCACCAACTCCGCACGCGCCGAAGTCTCACGGTTGAAACTCGAACGCGAATTGCTCACCGAAAAACTCGCGCTCGAAAGCGCCAAGCGCCAGGCCGCGCTCCAACTGGAACTCGCCAAAATGGGTGAGGAAAAGGAATTGATCGCCCAGCAGGGTGAGCTGTCCAAAGCCCGCGCCGAAAAACTCGGCAACGACCTCAAGTCGCTGCAAACCGAGGCCGCCTTGGAAATCACCCGCCTCCAAAACGACATCACCCGCATCGAGACCTCCGAAAAACGCGCCGCTTACGCCGATTTCAAACCGGTCTACCTGAAAAACCCCCTCAAGGAAAACGGCACCGTGGTGATCTCCGACCGCCGCATCCCGCTCAACGGGATGATCAGCACCACCACCGCCGATTTCATCACCAACCGCATCCAATACTGGAACAACAAGGACCGCGAGCTCCCCATCTTCATCGTCATCGACGCCAGCCCCGGCGGCTCGGTGATGGCCGGCTATCGGATTCTCAAAGCCATGGAATCCAGCGACGCGCCGATCCACGTGGTGGTCAAATCCTTCGCCGCCTCGATGGCCGCCGCCATCACCACCCTCGCCGAGGAATCCTACGCCTATCCGAATGCGGTCATCCTCCACCACCAGATCAGCTCCATCGTCATGGGCCAGCTCAACCTCACCCAGCAACGCGAGTTCCATGAGGAAAGCCAACGCTGGTGGAAACGCCTCGGCACTCCGATCGCCGAAAAAATGGGCATCACCACCGACGAGCTCATCCAAAAAATGTATGCCCGCTCGTCCAGCGGCGACTGGAGCGAATTCGCCGAGCAGGCCAAAGACCTGAAATGGGTCAACCACATCGTCAACGGCATCGATGAAACCTCGGTGAACAAAAACCCGGATTCCGAAACCGCCAACGTCGCCCGCCCGGCGCTGCCCGGCGCGCTCGTCGAGGAAGTCGATGCCAATGGCCAACCCTTCGCCTGGCTGCCGCGCCTGAATCCGAAGGACGTCTATTTCATCTACAATCCGGACGGCTACTACCGCATCCGCTGAACCCGCCCATGTTAGAAGACGATTTCACCTACGTCATCCGCAAGGCCTTCAAGGGTCTCGATCTCGCCCCGGCGGAAGCCGCCCGCAACGCCGGTTTGCCGGAAGCCGAAGTCCTCGCCTTCTCGCGCGGCCGGTTTTC
This sequence comes from Luteolibacter sp., assembly GCA_044369025.1. Classification (GTDB taxonomy): domain Bacteria; phylum Verrucomicrobiota; class Verrucomicrobiia; order Verrucomicrobiales; family Akkermansiaceae; genus Luteolibacter. The sequence continues at coordinate 5,540 of JBIPMR010000119.1, read as the reverse complement.
CGCAGACACCGCGCGCCAGCTCGCCCCCGCGCTGCACCTGAAACCGGAAGCCCTCGCCCGCCACGCCGGCTACCTGCCCCGGCCGCTCGCCCTGCCGGAAATCCACCGCATCGACCTGCCCTTCGGCGAGGAACGGGTGAACGTCTGGCTGGTTTGGACGCACGATGCCGTGCTGCTGTTTGACACCGGTTACGATCCCCTCACCTGCACCGTCGCGCTCGATGCGATCGCCCCGCCGCCGCTCCAGGAGATTTTCATCACCCACGGCCACGTCGATCACGTCGGCGGCATCCCGGATTTCATCGCCCGCGGCCACGAGCCGCACGGCGCATCCATTCCCGGTGCCAAGCCGATGCGGCCCGGCGACGCCATCCGCTGCGGCCCGCTCACCATCCGCGCCTGCGATCTATCCGGCCACGCCAATCCGGCGCTCGGCTATTTCATCGACGGTCTCGCCCAACCCGTGCTCGTCACCGGCGACGCGCTCTTCGCCGGCTCCATCGGCGGCTGCGCGACCCCGGCCATCTATCAACACGCGCTGCGGCAGTTGCGGGAGATTCTCGCTCCCCTGCCCGACCCCACCGTCCTGCTCCCCGGCCACGGCCCCGCCACCACCCTCGGCGAGGAACGCAGCGCCAACCCGTTCCTCTAACGCCCCCACTCACGGCCGCAGGCGCGAGTGAATCGCCTGCGGCGTCGGCTCCATGGGCGACGATGCCCAAGAACCGCGCGAAGCCTCTCCTTCCGCATTTTCCTTCACCTGACGACCGCAGGACCGGTTGGCGACGGTCACAAATTCGCCGCGACAGTGCCGTCCATCGACTCCTGCCGCAATCCGCGGTGCAAGCACAAGCCAAGCGCCACTCCACCCGGCGGGCGCCCCGCTAGACATCGGCAACGTGGCATTGGCGTCCCGCGGCAGCGAGTTTACGGGGGGGGAACCAAGGTGACTGAATCCCGCCAAAAGATCGCCAGGTGGGCGCCATCCGACCGCCTTCCGGACCGGATTTTCAAAAAAACAGCTTGCTGAACCCCGCGTTTTTTGGTTTTTTTTGGTCAAACAACCTTAACCTTATGCCTTTCACAATAATCAAGCGCACGCGGCTTTCCGCCGGATCCAGCCGTCCCACAGGTCGGCTCGGACGATCGGGAATGACGCTGCTTGAGCTGACGGTTGTCATCTTGGTGCTGCTTTCGTTGATTACGGTGCTGTTCATCGGAGCGAAGGCTTGGAAACGCGGATCAGATCGCGCGATTTGCATCGTCCATATCCATTCGGTGCAGAAGGGCGTGAGGGCCTATTCCAATCTCTACGGCTTCGAGCCCGGCGCGACGGCCCCGAATCTCCAAAACCAGGTGATCGGGCTGGGGCGTTTCGTCGAAGGCACACCGAACTGCCCGGCGAGTGGTATTTACAGCTTCGGCGCGGAGTTCGGCCCTGAAACCGTCCCGCCGATCGGCAAGCTTTACATGACCTGCGAACTCGGCACCAGCGACCGGCACGCGCCGGTCGAGCACACCGATTGGTAAGCCTCCGGTTGGCGATACTCCGTGATCGCGTAGATTGCCGGAGGTGCCGGTTTGTGGTTGATTCCAGTCATCAGCTTTTCCGCCCCCAATCCGATTGCTTCTGAGGCTTCGGTCCACGGGGCTCCCCCTAGCATAGTGTGTGTAGCTGCCCCGATCACCCCCCAGTGATCGGGGCAGTGGGAAGGGAAAACCTCCACGCTACTTTTTCCAAATCGATTGGATCTCGCCGGATGTCAGCTCGCGCCAGGCGCCGTGTCCGGGATCGATCTCCAGTTTGCCGATCGCCCGGCGGATCAAGCGCAGCGTGGGAAACCCCACCGCCGCCGTCATGCGGCGGACCTGGCGGTTCTTTCCCTCCGTCAGCGTGAGCTCCAGCCACGAGGTGGGGATCGCCTGGCGAAAACGCACCGGCGGATCGCGCGGAGGAACGGCGGTGTCCGCGCCGAGCAGGCGTGCCCGACACGGCCGGGTCCGGTAACCTTGGATGGCCAGGCCGCCCGCCGTCAAACGACGGATCGCCTCCGGCACCGGGATGCCCTCGACCTGTGCGTGATAGGTGCGCGGGTGCGCCGCCACCGGATCTAACAAACGATTGTTGAGACCCGCCTCGTCGCTCAGCAACAACAGGCCCTCCGAATCCAGATCCAGCCGCCCGAGCGGATAGACGCCGGGTGGGAAGCCGAAATCCGCCAGCGTCCGCTGCCCGGGTTGGTCACGGGTGAATTGGCAGAGAACGCCGTAGGGTTTGTGAAACGCGATGACCATGCGGGAGATAGTTGCGGAAAATGGCTTCGGACGGCGGATTTTTAATGGATGGTTGGCAAAGCCACAAGAAATGTCTTTGACTTGGGATCTCGACCCACCAGCCGGCAGATCCGCCACCGCACCATGAATCCGCCAGAAGCATCCCGGCGCCCGGCCGCCCGCTCCCAGCAATGGGTGTGGGCCTGCTTGCTGTTGTTAGCCAGCGCCGCGTCGCTGCAGGCGGTCACCCCGGTGCTGAGGCATGCATCCCTTTGGGCGCGCAGGAAAAACTCGCGGCGACGCGGATCGGCTCACGGATCGATGTGACCATCGGAGGGAGATTTTTCACCAGTTACCGGTTTGCCGATGATGAAAAGTATCCGTTCTTCTTTCCGCTGAACGGCCCGTCGGGCGCATCGGTGACATCGCTGCGCAATGGCGGGTATCCGCATCACAGCTCGATTTCGACATCACGCTGGAGGCGCTTGAGGAAGTGGTCATCCGCAAAACCAATCACTCGTTGTTCAGCGCGCGCATCGCCCCGGATCTAACACCGGTATTTGGCGGCACGATGGTCAACGCGGATGGCGACCAAGGCGAAAAGCAAACCTTCGGCAAGCCATCGCCGTGGCTGGCGTGTTATGGCGCCCGCGATGCCAAGACCACCGAAGGCCTCGCCATCCACCAGCACCCGCAAAACCCCGGCTATCCCTCGCCGTGGTTCACGCGCGACTATGGGTTCCTCTCGCCCCCGCCGACGTATTGGCCCGCGGACGGCAGCGAAACCCGCATCGCCAAAGGCGGAAGACTCCGGCTCAGCTATCGGGTGCTGGTTTTCTCCGGCACTCCGGAAACGGCTGGTGTCGCCAGGGTTTTCACGGACTTCTCCGGCTCGAAGCCGGGTCCACTTGAATGAGGGAAAATCCGGGGTAACAGCGCCGGATCATGGTCCCTCCACCATCTACCGGATGAATTGCCGGACCTTCAGCAGCCTCTTCGGACTTGCGAATCTACGGACCTTCATCTGATGTCATCTTGGAAATGCGGGATCACCCGCTCACCCTCAGTCGGATGAACCGCCTCGCTGGTGTGGGCAGGATGACCTCATCATCGACCGTGACAGGTCCGGCGCTGTTGGAAGCACCGGTGCCCGACCACACGACCGTCCATGCTGCCGGGGGCGGATCGAGATCCTCCGAAGCCAGCATATCATAAAGCAGCGCGGGATCGGCGTTGAGTGAGAGGTCCTCTCCATTCCAGCCGATTGCGGAGGTCCACACGGTGTCGAGGTCGGGCAAGTATGTTAGTGAAAGAGCATTGCCACTGGTCGTGACGCTGCAGGTTCCGGTTCCGGGGAATCCCGGAGTCTGGATCGTGATGGCGGCTGGATTCACGTTCACCAGCCCGCCGGTGGTGGAGACGAGGGGGACCGTGCGCGCGCTCTCCGAGAAGCCGTCGAGACCGGCGGCATCCAGTTTGACCATCCAGTTTGACCATCCAGGATGTCGCTCCCGTAGCGACCAACTGCGCGGCGGAAAATGCGGCGGGCAGCGAATTCCAATCGCCGGGACGGGTGATGAGCATGGCACCCGTTTCGATTGTTAGTTCGCCCGAGGTCGAGCCAGTTCCGGAAAAGACCGCTCCGGCCTGCACCGTCACCGGCGAGGTCAGCGAGGTGTTCACCACGAGCGATCCGCCGCTCACGGTGGTGGGTCGGGTGTAGGTCTTGGCGGCAGCCGCGAACGTCCACACGCCGGACTGGATGTTTACATTGAGCTTTGAGTTTCCGCTGACGGAATTGCTCATCGTGCCATGGATGGTTCCTGCGCCAAGGCCGTGCCGCCTTGCACGGTGGCACCGGTGCCGGACGAACCGAGCGCTGACGCATGGGACGCGCGGACGCTGCCGGACTGGATGTCGGTGAAACCGGCGTAGATGTTGGCACCGGATAGATTGAGCCGTGACGCGCCGGTTTTCACCAGTCCCCCGCTGCCCATGCGCGTCAAGTTAAGGAGAAACGGCCCGCGTGCGGAGCACAAGGAGGGGCGATCCTCCGATTCGCCCAGACCATGGAGAGTCAATGGCAAGCGCTTCGCCATCACTCATTGGCTTTTTCGTGGGCATCGGCGGAGCGGAGTCCGCCGCTCCATGAATTTACCGTTAACCTGAGGCGCATGGTCAGCGGGGTGAAAAAACCGACATTGCTGAAAACCGCGGTGGCAGCTTCGAAACGGACCTCGCTGTCCGCAACCAGGCCGACTTGGATCGCCGCGGAAAACGCGACTGTCGTCGTGGCGACGGTGGTCCACGTCGTGCCGTCGGGCGACTGCGATGCCGTAATGGCATTTCCAACGCGGCTAAACCGGAGCCAGCGCGGCACCGAGTTGACGCCGAGCGCGGCCATCGGCGAGCTGCTGCCGGAAACCGGTGCCAAGCCGCCGCCCGTGCTGGTCCGCGAGAGAAACTCCAGCTGATTCGCAAAATTGGCTAACAAGGAGACCTGCCGCGCGCCTGTCGCCGTGGATTCCCGGATGGTGATGCCGGCGCTGGCGATTTCTCCGGCAGGATTGGTGCGGTTGACATTTGAATTCACCAACGAGTCGAGCGGCACGGTGGCGGATCCGAGCGGAGCCTAGCCCGCGCCGTCGCCGGAATAGAGCGCGGTCACCGTGCCGCCGCGGCGTTCGAGTTTCAGCCAGGTGAAGAAGTTGTTGAACGAGCCGCCGGGTTCGCGGCGGTTCACCCCGGCCTCGTCCCAGTTGAAATAGACCGGCGAATTTGTCGAAGTGACGCGGATGCCCGGAAAGGCGGTGCCGAGCCGCTCCACCCATTGGCGGAACCAGCCGTAGCGGTTTCGATCCATCGAACCCACCGCCGGATCCAACTGCGTGCCATCATAAGTTTCCCACGATCCGGTGAGTGCGGTGAAAAACTCCTTGGATGTCCACTCCGGATGATAGCGCACGGCCTCCTGCCAGGCGGTCATGATGTAGTCGGTCGAGATGTCGGGCTGCGGAAAACCGTAGCCCTGAAGGCGCTTGATATTGGAAACCGCACTGCCGAAACCCGCGGCGTCCGTCACATTTTCCGCGAAGGCGGAGCCGAATGCGGAATCGATGTCCGGATACCCGCCGCCTAGCAGATGTTCGAGAATCACCTGCTTGTTTCCCGCGTTCACGAGTGCCGCGAGTTTCGGGCCGACGATGTCCGGCGACGGCGATCCGATCGAATTTGTGACGTAGTCCCAGTAAGCGCCATGCAGCAGA
>JBIPMR010000118.1:0-8077 GCA_044369025.1 Luteolibacter sp. | reverse complement strand
GGTGGCGAGGTCCGGGACGGAGGTGACGGGAATGTCGCCGTGGCGTTTCATCGCCTCGACGAGGGTTTCGCCCGAGACGCCCTTGATCGGTTTTTCCGAGGCGGCGTAGATGTCGGTGATGAAAACCAGATCGGCGGCTTGCAGGACTTTCCCGAAATCATCGGCGAGCGCCTGGGTGCGCGTGTAGCGGTGCGGTTGGAACAGCACGACGACACGTTTCGACTTGAGCGAACGCGCGGTTTGCAGGGTGGCGGCCAACTCCGACGGGTGGTGGCCGTAGTCGTCGATGATGCGGTAGTTGGGCGAAAGATACTTGGTTTCGAATCGCCGTTTGGCGCCCGCGAAGGTGGCGAGCGCGCGGGCGACCAGCGCGAATTCCGCGCCACAACTATCCGCCAGGGCGATGGCGGCGAGTGCGTTGAGCACGTTGTGATTTCCCGGGATTCCCAGTTCGACATCGCCTAACACCTTGCCCTTGCGCTTCACCGTGAACGCCGAGGAACCTTTCAAATCGCGCAGGTCCGTCGCGGTGTAATCGGCGTCCTCCCAACCGTAGGAAACCGCGTTTTCGCGGCCCGAGCAAACTTCGAGCGCCACCGGATCTTCGGCGCAATAGACGAGTTTTCCCGTCGTTTGACCGGCCAGCGCGGTGAAGACCTCCTTGATGTGGTCGATATCCCGGTAGAAATCCAGGTGCTCCGCCTCGATGTTGAGGATCACCGCGTGCTCCGGGTGATAGAGCGCGAGCGTGCCGTCGCTCTCATCACCTTCCGCGACCATGAAATCGCCGTCTTCCGACCATTTCGCATTCGCGCCGAGGATCGGGATTTCCGCGCCGACGTAGTGGCTCGGCTTCTGTCCGGCCTCGCGCAGGACGTGGGCGGTCATCGAGGAGGTCGTCGTTTTTCCGTGGGTTCCGGAAATGATGATGCCCTTTTTCGTGTGTAGAATTGCGGCCAGGCACTCGGCGCGGCGGAGCAGCGGGATCTTCGCTTTCTTCGCGGCGGCGTAGGCCGGGTTTACCGGTTTGATGGCCGAGGAATACACCACGATGTCCGCCTTTTTCACGGCGGCGGCGGTGTGGGGCGAGGAGAAAACCAGGCCGACGCCTTGCATCCGCTCGGTTTCCGCGGTGGTGACCTTGTCGGAGCCGCTGACCTTGTGGCCCATCCCTAACAACAGCAGCGCCAGCCCGCTCATGCCTGATCCGGCAACGCCGATGAGGTGGATTTGGAGCGGTTTGCTCCGGTCGGTGAGGCGTTGGCTGAATTCGGTCATGATGGCGTGAGAGTGGCTTCGATGGCGGCGCACACCCGGTCCGCGGCGTCCGGAATGGCAAGTGCGCGGGCGGCTTTTGCCATGCGTTTGTAAGTTGGCAAGTCTTGCAGGATGGAAGTTGCCAAAGTGGCGAGTTTTCCGGCGTCCAAATCGCGCTCCTGGACGAGTTTCGAAGCCCCGGCGTCGGCGAACACCTCGGCGTTGCGCGTCTGGTGATCGTCGGCGGCGTGGGGATACGGCACCAGGATCGATGGATGGCCGGCGATGGAAATTTCGGTCAAGCTCGATGCTCCGGACCGCGCGATGACCAGATCCGCCATCGCGTAGGCCGAGGGCATCTGGTCGCAAAATCCGAGCACTTGGTAGCCTTCCCGGCCCTGGGTGATTTCCGAAACCCTCGCGAAATCCGCAGCTCCCGCAATGTGCAACACCTGCGTTTCCGCCGGCAGAAGCGCCGCGGCCGCCGCGCTCAGCTCGTTCAGCCGCCGCGCTCCCTGGCTGCCGCCGGTCACCACGATCGTCGGCCGCGCCGCATCCATTCCGAAGAACTCCGCCGCTTCCTCGCGCGACGGCAGATCGATGATTTCCGGCCTCACCGGCGTCCCGGTGGTCACCGTTTCCCGATGGGGGAAAAACGGCTTCGCGGCGTCCAGCCCGAGGAAAACCCGCGTGCAAAACCGGCTGGTCATCACATTCGCCCGGCCCGGGCGCGCGTTCGAATCATGGATGAAGGTTTTCAGCCCCAGCTTGTGCCCGGCGTAAACCGGCGGCAGCGAGGTGAAGCCGCCCATCCCGATCACCGCGTCCGGTTCGAAGCGCCGGATCAGCTTTTTGCAATGGCTGATCGAACCCCGGAGTTTCCACAAAAACGGCAGCATCCGCGGCGAAAACGTCGGCGGCTTGGCCACGGCGGGCACGGTTTCAAAATTCAGATGCCGGTATTTCGCGGACGCCTCGGAATCCACCTTCTTCTCGGAAATCAGCAGCATCACCTCGTGGCCGCGCGCCCGCAACGCTTCCGCCACGGCGATTCCGGGGAACAAATGGCCGCCGGTGCCACCACAAGCGATGAGGATTTTAAAAGACTTCGGCACGAATATGGGGGTGATGACAACTGACGCGGAGGGTCCGGAATGAATTTCCGGCAACTATTCGCAAAAAATTAAGCAAATCCTAAATATCCGGCAATCCTCAAAACCGGAAAGCCCGGGAAATTTCCTCAAACCCCGCTCCCATCCGCGCCGATGATCCGGGCACAGCCAACCCGGCCCGCGTCGCTCACAAAAAACGCACCTTCAGTCATGATGACCGCCCGAAATGCGGTGATTCCACCTCGGATCTTCGCGCAGATTGCCGTCACAACCACGCCAGCTCGTACAAGCTGCGCCAACGGGCCCGATGCGGAATCGTTGCAAATACCAACAACGTCCGCGCAACATGCAATCCACCAAGCCAGCGCAGGAATCAGATAGGTCTGTTTTTCCCATAACCCATATGGCTCTTGGGTGGCAGCCATGGTTGGACCCGTTCCTGCTAATGGAAACAGTGGCGGTGGTCTGAATCCAGCGTCACGACAACCCACCAACCCCCAAACTACCCGCCATGATGAAAAACACATCGCTCCTGTCGCTCCTGCTCGCCGTTCCGGCTTTTGCCGGAAGCTCGCAAGTCGTGACCGAATCCTACCAACCACCGGTGACCCAAGACAGCACTTGGCAATGGTTTATCGGAGGCACCGGTGGCTATCTTCTCGATTACGAAGAAGACATCTACACCCTGCAAGTCGGGGCGAATTCCCCTTGGTCGTTCAGCGGCTGGAACGTGGCCATGTTCGCCGAGGTCGGCTGGACGGAAAACCACGACGTTCTAAACAACCTTTCCGGCGATAGCCTCGACCTCGTTCCCGTCACTTTCAACGTGAAATTCGAACACCTCATTTCCGGTGGGCTGAGCGCTTACGTCGGTGGGGGCTTGGGTGCCAGTTACGTGGATGGTGAGATCAACCTCCCCGGTCAAAATGATTCCGAGGATGACTGGGTTTTCACCGGCCAGGTCTTCGCCGGCCTTGCCTATCACGTGAATGACAATGTGGAATTGTTCGGTGGCGCACGCTGGATCTATTTTGACGACCCGGATTTCGCCGGTGTCTCGCTCGACGATGACATTCTCATCGAAGGCGGACTCCGCTTTCACTTCTAAGCGGTGTTTCCGGTAAACTGCTAGAACCGGAAGGCCGCCCGTTGCTACGGGCGGCCTTTTTGTTAGGAAAATCCGGGTAGCCAATCGATTCCGGGTCTGCCAAAAGATCTCCGTGCCCGAGACCCGAATTCTCCAAGTCGAAGAAGACGACATGAAAGATGCCGTCACCGAAGCCTGCGCCTTGCTGCGGGACGGTGAAATTGTCGCGCTGCCCACCGAGACCGTTTACGGGCTGGCGGCGGATGCGTTCAACTCCGAGGCGGTCGCCAAGGTTTTCGCGGCGAAAGAGCGGCCGTCGTTCGACCCGCTCATCGTCCACATCGCCTCGCGCGGGGATTTGAAAAATGTGGCGATCGTGCCCGACGACATCGCCGAGACGGTGAACCAGCTGACCGCCGCCTTCTGGCCGGGGCCGCTCACCCTCATTTTGCCCAAGCACCCGGATGTGCCGGACCTCGTGACGAGCGGGCTGCCGACGGTGGCCGTCCGCCAAAGCGCGCACCCGGTTTTCCGCGCGGTCGGCAAGGAGCTCGGCCGCCCGCTCGCCGCGCCCAGCGCCAACCGCTTCGGGCGGATTTCCCCGACTTCCGCGTCCGCCGTGATGAAGGAACTCGGCGGCCGCATCCCGCTCATCATCGATGCCGGGGCCTGCGCCGAGGGTGTCGAGAGCACGATCATTTCCATCGAACCGCGTGAGGGGAAAAAGCCGGTATTCCGTCTGCACCGCGCCGGGCCGATCACCAAGGAACAACTCCAGGAATTCGGGCGGGTGGAAAAAATCCGCGAGATCAAAACCGACGCGCCGCAGGCACCTGGCCAACTGGAGAGCCACTACGCGCCGCTCACGCCGCTGATTTTGCTGGAAAACCCTGCCGATTTCCAACCCGAGGAAGGCAAAAAATACGGCCTGCTCAGTTACACCGGCGAGGACGACAGCCCCTACGTCACGCTTCACGACTGGGAAACCATCGAGGCGCTCAGCCCCGGCAGCGGCAAGCTCGCCGAGGCGGCGATCCGCCTGTTTTTCGTCATGCGCCTGCTTGACGAGGCCGGTCTCGACGCGATCATCGCCGAGCCCGTCAGCGAAACCGGCCTCGGAGTCGCGATCATGGACCGCCTGCGCCGCGCCTCGATCAATTTCAAATAACCCGCCATGAAAATCCTGCTCACCACACTCTCCCTGGCAGCGGCCGTCCTCGGCCAGCAACCCGACTGGGAAAACCAGGCCGTTTTCCGCATCAACAAACAAGCCCCGCGCGCGACCTCGATGCCGTTTCCTAACAAGGAAGGGGCCGCATCCAAGGCCCGGCTGGAATCCCCCTGGTGCAAGCTGCTCAACGGCAATTGGAAATTCCACCACACCGGCAATCCCTCCGGCAAACCCGCGGGCTTCGAGGCACCCGCCTTCGATGACCGCGCGTGGAAGGAAATCCCCGTTCCGTCTAACTGGCAGATGCACGGCTACGGCGCGCCGCTCTACACCAACATCATCTATCCGTTTGCGAAGAAACCGCCCACGGTGATGGGCGAGCCGCCGCAGCATTTCACCAATTTCCCGGTGGCAAACCGCAACCAGGTCGGCTCCTACCGCCACAAGTTCACGCTGCCGGAAACCTGGAAGGGCCGCCACACCTCGATCGTCTTCGGCGCGGTGGATTCCGCGTTCTATCTGTGGATCAACGGCAAGAAAGTCGGCTACTCGCAGGACTCGCGCACCCCGGCGGAGTTCGACATCACCCCGTTCCTGCAGAACGGCGAAAACCTGCTGGCGGTCGAGGTCTATCAGTATTCTGACGGCTCCTATCTGGAGGATCAGGACATGTTCCGGATGTCCGGCATTTTCCGCGATGTCTATCTCTGGTCTGCCGATGCCGTGGACCTGACCGACTACTGGATCAAGGCCGGGCTCGCCGACGATTATAAAACCGGTACCCTCGCCTTCAGCGCCAAAGTTGCCAACCGCGGCCCGGCTGAAACCTCCGCCACGGTTTCCCTGACACTTACCGCCGCTGATGGCACCACCATCAGCGCACCACCCGCGAGCCTCAAGATCCCCGCCGGCCAATCCGCCGAGGCCGAAGTGAAAATCGACCGCATCCCCGGCGTCAAAGCCTGGTCCGCGGAAACCCCGAACCTCTATACCTATCACATCACGCTCACCGATTCCACCGGCCGCGAGATCGCCCACCACGCGGGCAAGACCGGGTTCCGCCGCAATGAAATCAAGAACGGCCAGTTCCTCCACAACGGACAACCCATCCTCATCAACCATCCAGTCACCGGCCACTACGTCACCACCCGGGACATCCGCGACGACCTGCTGCAAATGAAGCGCGCCAACATCAACGCCGTGCGCACCGCCCACTATCCGAACGATCCCGCATTGTCGGAACTCTGCGACGAGCTCGGATTCTACGTCGTGGCCGAGGCCAACATCGAGTCCCACGGCATGGATTACAAAGAAGAATCCCTCGCCAAGGATCCCGCCTGGTTCGAAGCCCATCTCGACCGCGTCAAAAACCTCGTCGAGCGCGACAAAAACCACCCCTCCGTCATCATGTGGTCGATGGGCAATGAAGCCGGCGACGGCGAAAACTTCGTCAAATGCTCGGACTGGATCCGCCAGCGCGACCCGTCCCGCCCCGTCCACTACGAGCAGGCAAAACACGCGCTGCACGCCGACCTTTTCACCCCGATGTATGCCACCGTCGATGGCTGCCGCCAATACGCCCGCTCCGAGGAAAAGAAACCCCTCGAGACACAACGCCCGCTCATCCAGTGCGAATACAACCACGCCATGGGCAACTCCTCCGGCAATCTCGTCGATTACTGGAATCTCTTCCGCCAGGAGCGCCTGCTCCAGGGCGGCTTCATCTGGGACTGGCGCGACCAGGGAATCCAGCACACGAAACACGCGGCCAACGCCGTGGAGGACCGCTCCGGCAACGGTCATCCGGTTAGATTGTTGGGCTCGCTCGCCGCCGATGAAGGCTTGTTCGGAGGCAGCGCGGTCATCGCAACATCCCCGAAACTCGACCTAACCGAAGCCGTCACGCTCGTCGCCGAAGCCCGCCTCAACAAACTCGACGGCATCCCCGGCGGCCAGCCGCTGATCGGCAAGGGCGACACGTCCTACGGTTTGAAAATCTCCGAAAAAGGCGAACTGGAGTTTTTCATCCACTCCGCCGGAAACTGGCACAACGTCGTCGCGCCGCTGCCGGGGGATGCCGCATCGAAATTCCACACCTACGCCGGCAGCTATGACGGCAAGGCCCTAACGGTCTTCATCGATGGCAAGCCAGCCGCCTCCCAGCCCTTCACCGGACCGATTTCCAAAAACACCTTCGAACTCGCCGTCGCCATCGATACCGAACAAACCGCCCGCCGCCTCAACGGCTCGGTGCGCCGCGCCGCCGTTTACCCCCGCGCCCTAACCGAAGCCGGACTCGCCGCAACCGCGGACCAAGCCGAGCTCTCGCTCGACTTCGCCAAAGACGCGGAAAAGCCCAAAACCCAGAAGTTCATCGCTTACGGCGGGGACTTCAATGACCGCCCCACCGACCGCTCGTTCTGCTTCAACGGCCTCGTCACCGCCACGCTCGCGCCGTCGCCTCAGTTTGAGGAAGTGAGGAAGATCTATCAGGAGATCCACACCACGCCGGCCGATGTCACCGCGCCCAAGCTGAAAATCCGGGTTCAAAACGAATACTTCTTCCGGATGATCGGCCCGATCGCCGGTTCATGGAAACTCATGCAGGACGGCGTCGCGGTGGCCGAGGGCAAACTCGACCTGCCGGAAATCGCCGCCCAGCAAAGCGCCGAAATCGAGGTGGACACTGGCCACCAGCCCGTCGCCACCAGCGAGTATTTCCTCCGCGTCCGCTACGATCTCACCCAGCCCACCGCATGGCATCCCGCCGGAATGCCGATCGCTTGGGATGAAATCGCACTGCCCTGGGGCAAGCGCACGCCGGCCGCTCCGGCCACCTCCGAAGTCGCCGCGAATTTCGTCGAAGATGCGGATACCATCACCGTCGTCGCCAAAGACCTCACCGCCACCCTTGGCAAATCCAACGGCGTCCTCAGATCCATCAAATCCAAGGATGCCGAATGGCTGGTTTCCCCGCTGCACCTGAATTTCTGGAGACCCACCACCAACAACGACGAAGGCGCGAAACTCCATCACAAGCTCGCCGTCTGGCAATACGCCGGCGAAAAAGCCAAGGCCACCCAGGTCACCGCCGCGCAGGATGGCAAGGACGTCGTCATCACCGCCACCCTGCAAATCCCGGCCGGCGACAGCAGCGCCGCCCTCACCTACCGCATCACCGGCAACGGCCAGATCCTCGTCGATGCCGAGTTCCGCGCCGGCAAGAACCTGCCGACGATCCCGCGCATCGGTTTCCAGGCGCGCATCCCTAACAAAGCCTCGTTCCTGCAATGGCACGGCAAGGGCCCGCACGAAAACTACATTGATCGCAGCACCGGAGCCTGGACCACCGTCCACAACGGATTCATCCCCTCGCTCTTCCACCCCTACGCCGATCCGCAGGAGGCCGGCAACCGCACCGCCATCCGCTGGGCCACGCTCTCGAATCCC
>JBIPMR010000851.1:0-2625 GCA_044369025.1 Luteolibacter sp. | reverse complement strand
CAAGAACTTCTCGATAAGCCTCTATGATGCCGCCACCGCCGGGAACCTGCTCTATACCGAGAGCATCGGTGCGGTGACTCTCGATGCGAACGGCGTTTACAGCTTCCAGTTCGGCGCCACGGGCACCAGCAACTCGCAGGCCACCGAAACGCTCGCCACCACCGATGCCGCGACCCTAGTCTACACGAAGGCCCTGGCGAATACGGGCATTGTGGAGAACTCGATCATTGTCACCGACGGCACGAACACCTGGAACCAGTCGGTCGGCAATCCAGGCGTGGGCGCAACCGCCACGGCGAACACTATCGCCGGCTTCGTGATCGGTGCGACGATCACCAACGGCGGATCTGGATACACCAGTCCGCCGGCCGCGACGATCGTCGGAAACGGCAGTGGTGCTGCAGCAACTGCGGTCCTCACGGAAGGCGTGGTCACCGGCATCACGATCACCAGCGCTGGCAGCGGCTACACTGGAATACCCACGATCACCCTCGCCCCGCCGGTGATCCCGTTCAGGGTGGATTACAACTCCGGCACCATCACGGCCACCTACAGCGCGGCCCCAACCGCCGGGCTGGCGCTCACCGCGAGCTACCGCTACGGCACCAACGGCATTACCGGAGCCCTGTCCAGCGGCGCGGAGCATTGGATGGCGGTTAGTGTGGATGGGGTGATGCAGGGGACGCGGCAAAAGGTGCTGACAGTGCCGTTTGCTCTTTCGGCAGGGAAGGCTGAGACCGCAACACGGTTGGAAAGGATCGTCAAAACCTGTTATTATGCGGTAATGACGCCAAACGATCCCACAGACCGTACGCCCGGAACAACTCGACGCAATCTTCCTGCAAGTGTTGCGCCTCGGGTTTGGGGTTCTAATGGGACCGGTGATTCTTTTTATCAAAAGATAGCATCGGATAAAACTGTTATTCATTCTCTTTCTGCGAAAGTCGCGATGTCTGCGCCGGATGGTTTATTATACCCGCCGGATGCCACAATTGAAGTGGCTGCTTACTCGTCTGCTGGTGTTAGATCTGTCGCTGCACGCGGCTCTTTAAATAAAAGTGGTGTTTTGATGATTGAGGGCCCCTTGGTTCTGGATCATTCTAAAAACGAATATATTATTGAGTGTAGCATCGGAACGGGTGCTTATTCCAATGGGACTACTTCGAATGTAACTACAATCTGGCCAATCGAGGTTAGATATGAAAATTAATAATTTCTGATAAGTGGATGTTATTTTTTGCATCTGGTCCAAGCCAGGATTCCTGAGTTCACGGGGGAATGATGCCGCCCTTTTCCCGACATGACGTGGTCTGGATAGTGCTCGAAGGTAAGGCTCCGACCGATCGTCGTCGGGGAATTCTCGGCGGCCCGGCCCGTCCTGCTAGAATCGCCGGATGTCACGGACACGTTACACCGACGATGACACTGCCCGGTTGCTTGGGGGAGTTCGACCCTTGCGGTGGGAGCGCCGCCTCCTTCTGCCGCGAGCGAAGCCTGGGCTACAAGACCTTTATCGCTTGGAGGCGTGGCTGAAGGGCTGCCCTCCCCGGGGCCCCCGCAGCCATGGAGTTTGTCGGGCTCGCCGACGCTCCAGCCTGCAGCGAAGATGCCGGCGCCCCGCGGCTCGAACTCGACCTCGGCGGCGGCATGGTCTTGCGTAAGCGCTCCATGAATGAGTGTCGGCTGGATCTCGCCGCCGGAGCATGGGTAGCATACACAGGTGTGTATGTTGCTGACGATTTCCTGCGCGTTAGATCGGGCAGGCCTCAGCTACGCTGGCGGCCGATTCGTTGGCTGGTTGCCAGCGAGAATGAAGCAGGACACTGATGTCTTCCCGTTTTGTCTGGTGCTTGCTTCATTTCACTCTCATCAGCTTTTGAAGCTCTGATTCGGCTTCCCGTCGTCGAGCAGGTCGCCGATGCGGTTCACGCTGTCCTTGAGCAGAGAGGCGGCGGCGAAGATGATCACGCCGGTCTTCGGGTCGACGAATGGTATGACGTTCATGGCGGACACGAACCCGGCGAGCTTGCCGACGTAGCTGAGGTATTTGAGGGCTTTCATGGCTCCCGGGCGGCGGTGTCAACGGGTGCCTGGCGGGGCCGCCGCTTCACCGGTCGCTCTCGATGTAGATCCGCTGGAGGCGGATGTTGCGGACGACCGCATTCACGGTCTGGAGCTGGATGCCCGCGCGGAGAAGTGCGTCGGTGGCGGGCAGGTGCGTGGAGGTTTCCCCGCTGGCGGTCAGGTCGTCGGTGAGGTTGTCGATGCGCCACGAGATCACGTTGCCGCTTGGCGGGCAGAAGAGGTAGGCGTCGTAGATCTTGCCGGGGAGGAACGGCAGACCGGTGTCGATGCGGTTGTTGTTCACTCCGTTGCCGGTCAGGAAGAACCAGTTCTCATCAAGGGTGGAGGCATTGACGTGGAGCCGCTGGAAGCCCGCGTGGTGGCCGACCGGCGAGTTGCTCGCGACCGCGGCCGACAGGGCGAGGCTGGTCATGCCGGTGAAGATGCGGGTGCCGGTGCCGATGCCGGTCTCGTTGTAGCCGGCGTCCGGGAACGCGGCGCGGGTGGCGAAGAAGAACCCGCCGCCGCCAAGGCCGCCGCGCAGCCAGAGGGTGCTGGCCG